>WGAP01000148.1 GCA_015494775.1 Flavobacteriales bacterium
CCTTGCGGTCCTTGGGGGCCCTGCGGGCCTTCGGGGCCTTCGGGGCCGGCGGGGCCTTTGCAGGATACGCTAACGGCTGCCACCAACATAAGCAGCATGAACAGACGGGAAACAAAGTTTTTCATAAGAATAAGTTTTGGGGGTTATTGTGTAACAAAAGTCTCACAAGTTTCCCTTTTTTTTGTCTCAATTTCTGATTTCCAAACAAAATGAGACAAATTGCCGCAAAAAGGGTGATATTTTTCACCCCTAAATCGGGGGATTTTTATACTCACGGGTGAGTTCTTTCACCCCTTTTAGGGCCGTTCAAGTCGAAAAATAACAAAATGAGACACCCGAAATGTCTTCCAAAGGCACTTTTCGGTACCCCAAAAGCATTCAAAATGCGTAAAAGAGAAATTTTTCCCCTAGGAAATGCTTGCTCCGTTGCCGGTCTTTTCTTCGGGCGCAACGAACACCAAGCGGCCGTCCTCGTCTTGGGCCATCAGTATCATTCCTTCGCTCAGAATGCCGCGCAATTTGCGGGGTTTTAAATTACCCAGCCAAACCACTTGTTTGCCGATAATTTCATCCGGTTGATAATGTTCGGCAATGCCTGAAACCACGGTTTTCGTTCCCAAGCCGGTGTCCAGGGTCAGTTTGAGCAGTTTGTCGGTTTTGGGCACCTTTTCGGCAGCGGCAACGGTGGCAATGCGCAGGTCGAGTTTTTGGAAGTCGTCGTAGGAAATTTCGGGTTTGAGCGGCGGAACTTGCCGGGCGGCATTGTCCGTTTTGCTTTGTTTCAGCTTGTCGATTTGCGCTTGGATTTGTGCATCATCGATTTTGTCGAACAGCAATTCCGTTTTTCCGATTTGATGTCCGGCGGGTATCAAAACTTCGTCCCGGGCCACGCGGTCCCAATCCGCCGCGCGAAGGTTCCACATACGGCGGATTTTTTCGGCCGAGAAAGGCAGGAACACTTCGCCCAAAATGCCCAGCGCCGCCACCAATTGGTTGGCCGTAAACATAATGGTTTTGACCCGTTCGGGTTCGGTTTTGATTTTTTTCCAGGGTTCGTTGTCGGCCAGGTATTTGTTGCCCATGCGGGCCAGGTTCATATATTCGGCCAGGGCTTCGCGGAAACGGAATTTTTCGATCAACCGGCCGATGCGTTCGGGAAAGCCCCGCATACGGTCGAGCACTTCACGGTCAAGGTCGGTGAATTCATCGGGCGCGGGAATAACGCCGTCATAGTATTTGTGCGTCAGCACGCCCACGCGATTGACAAAATTACCCAGGTTGCCCACCAGTTCGTTGTTGTTGCGGGCTTGGAAGTCTTTCCACGTAAAGTCGTTATCCTTGGTTTCGGGCGCATTGGCCGTGAGCACGTAGCGCAACACATCCTGTTTGCCGGGGAAATCTTCCAGGTATTCGTGAAGCCAAACGGCCCAATTGCGCGAAGTGGAAATTTTGTCGCCTTCCAAGTTCAGGAATTCGTTGGCCGGCACGTTGTCGGGCAGGATAAAGTCGCCGTGGGCTTTGAGCATGGCCGGAAAGATGATGGTGTGGAATACAATGTTGTCCTTACCGATAAAGTGGATCAGCTTGGTCTTTTCGTCCTGCCAGTAGGGCCGCCAATCCTTGCCGGTACGCTCGGCCCATTCCTTGGTGGACGAAATATAGCCGATGGGCGCATCGAACCAAACATACAAAACCTTGCCTTGGGCCCCTTCCACCGGAACGGGCACGCCCCAATCCAAATCCCGCGTAACGGCCCGCGGGCGCAAGCCGTCGTCGAGCCAGGATTTAACTTGGCCCAGCACGTTGGGTTTCCAGTCGTTTTTGTGTTGTTCCAAAATCCATTTGCGCAGCCATCCGGCGTGTTTGTCCAGGGGCAAATACCAATGTTTGGTTTTTTTGAGCACCGGACGGGCGCCCGTAATCATCGAAACGGGATTGATAAGTTCGGTGGGGCTGAGCGATGTGCCGCATTTTTCGCACTGGTCGCCGTAGGCCTCGGTGTAGCCGCATTTGGGGCAAGTGCCTTTGACAAAGCGGTCGGCCAGGAATTGCCCTGCCTCGGGGTCGTAGAGTTGTTCGCTTTCCTTTTCGATGAATTCGCCCTTGTCGTAGAGTTTACGGAAAAAATCCGCCGCCGTGCGGTGATGCAGCGGTAGCGATGTGCGGCTGTAATTATCGAATTTGATACCGAAATCTTCAAAGGATTTTTTGATCAGCGCATGGTATTTGTCCACAATTTCCTGCGGGCTGACGCCTTCCTTGCGGGCGCGTATGGTGATGGGCACGCCGTGTTCGTCGGAGCCGCAAATGTAGATGGCGTCGCGGCCTTTGGCCTTCTGATAACGGGTGTAGATGTCGGCGGGAATATACACGCCGGCCAAATGCCCGATGTGGACGGGTCCGTTGGTGTAGGGTAGGGCGGCGGTAATCAAATAACGTTCTTGTGAACTCATAGGTCAAACAGGGCTTGTAGGGACAAAAATACGACAATTTCCGGTGGAAAGTTTGTGCGCGTTGATACGGAACTTTACGGAGATGATTTTTTTTGGGCGCCTTGTCATAGTCATAGCGCTGTCTGAATTGTCCAGAGAGTGGTGTTGCCTTTGTTCTTATGTTTCCGGAATTGCGTAAACAAATGCCACTTGGCACTTATGGGATACTCTAAAATAAATCCATTTTTTTACATCATAAATATCCTCCCATGTTTCTATTGGTTTCTTATCAATATCAAGGGTTATATATTACGGAAAACTTAGTAATAGGACTTTACTTTATTATAAACCTTATGGATGGTTTTGTCTGTTATCCTAAATTTCAACTCGTTGCGTAGTTTATCAGTGGCTTTATAATAATTTACACATTTTAATCGAATATCCATTTGCGCAAGCAAGTATAAAGTTCCGTGGTGTTTAATCTTCTCGATATGGGCTAAATTACGGGCTTTTTTATCATCCACTAAAACTTCGGGCATATTTCCTAATGCTTGCCATTGGGCAAAAGCTTCCGATTCACCCTTATGGATACCGGGTTTCGTAGCATATAAATCAACAATTGACGAATCATAATCACTACATGCTTGTACCCACGGCAATTCATATAATTGTTCAATGAATTTGTAATATTCACTTTGTTTTGATAAGTCCAAATTTTTCGGCCTCAAAAATTCTTGTTCTACTGCCCGTGGTATATGAATTTTGTTGTATAATAAATTCAAGCATTTCCAAATACCTAAATGGTGCAGAGCAATTAATACGGATGTATCAATAATAGCATTAGGCAAATCCATAGATTATTTTTGCTTGGCGGAGAGAAACCAATAAGCCAGCAAACCCAAACCTATACCTACCAAGGCGGTAGCAAAAGCTTGATCTTTTTTTTCTTCCTTTTCTTTTTCTTTGAATTGTTCATCAATAAATCGGGCTATTTTGTGTAAAGTCTCATCTGTATTGTAATAATCAATATAAAATTCTTGGAAATAGGATGGATGTCTCGACAAAAATGAACGTTGTTTGTCTTTTAAAAGAATAACGGGTTTTTGTAGGCTTTGAGCGTATTTTAGTTCTTGCTTGAAAATGTTACGTGAACGTCCTAAATCAAAGGCCAGTACAAATTGTGCCTCCTCTATACGCCGCTTAGTTTCATTGCCAATTTGATTGCTTCCATGAGGCCTATAAGGTAACAAAACCTCGAAGCCATATAAATGCGCAAGAGTTTGCATACGGTAGGCTGTTTGTTCAGCCATAACAGACCCCGGATTATATGTGATAAAAACTTTACGCATCATGTAACAAAAATAAATAAAATTATTCAATCAAAAAATGTTTGGAAATTTTTTCCATAATCCTCCCCGTAGCCCCGGCCTGCGCCTCGACATAGGCCAAGGCCTTCGCGCCGCTTCCACGGCGAAAATCATCATCCCGCAATTGCGCGAAAATCTTTTCCCAATCTTTTGCATTATGCACCGGAAAAGCTCCGCCGTGTTCTATCAATTCCCGGGCCTCGCGGAATTTGTCGTAGGCCGGGCCGAATACCACGGGCAAGCCATACACCGCCGCCTCCAAAGTATTGTGAATCCCGCGGCCGAAACCGCCGCCCACATAAGCCAAGTCGCCCGTGCGATAAACGTATTTGAGCAAACCTTTTACGTCGCCAATGAGGATGTTTTTGGCGGCATCGTCCTGTTTATATTGCGAATACAAGGCCGCCATTCCGTTCGTCTTGCTTATCAAACGGCGGATATGCAACGGGTCGGGTTCGTGCGGCACGATGAACAACTTCCAACCGGCCGGCCGGTGCCGCTGCCAAAAATCGATGAGCAAATCCTCGTCGGCCGGCCAAGTGCTTCCGGCTATTAACAGTTTTGCCTTGCCCTTAAAATGCCGCACCACGGGAAAATCTGCCGGCTGTGCCGCCACCTCCAACACGCGGTCGAAACGGGTGTCGCCCGTAATGCTCACCTTGTCAAAGCCGTATGACTTCAACAAATCCGCCGATGCGCCGTCTTGGACCAAAAAGCGTGTAAAATTCCGCAAACTTCTACGCAAAACCCCGTAGCGCAGCACCGCTTGATTTTTCCTGAAAATCCCCGAAATAAGGAACAAGGGAATTTTTTTCTTTCCTATTTCGTCCAACAGGTTGGGCCAAAATTCGTATTTGACCATCAGCACCGCCCGGGGTTGCATGGCTTTTATGAGCCGCCGGGCATTGCGCGGGGTGTCCAAGGGCAGGTAAAACACGGCATCGGCCGGCACCTTGTTTCGCTGCGGTTCGTAAACCGATGGCGAAAAAAAACTCACCACCACCGGCACATCCGGCGCTTCGCGCCGAAGGGCTTCCAACACGGGCAAGGCCTGTTCATATTCCCCTGCCGAAGCGGCGTGAATCCAAACGGCGTTTTGTGGAATTTCCGGTTCATTCCATTTGCGCCAAAATGCCCGCCGGCCACGGAAAAAAGCGCCCGTTTTTCCGGGCAAATAGGCCGCAAGCGGCGTCAAAGCATCCACCGTATAAGCCAAAGCCGTGTATAGCCAACGCAGCGGATGCATCAAAACAGGTTTTTCAGTTCGCTCAGGTGCCGGACGGTGGGTGCGACGGTTTCGGGAATATCGTAGCGGCCATCGGGATCAAAGAGCACGGCTTCCATGCCCACATTGCGCGCACCGATGACGTCGCCCTTCAAATTGTCGCCTATCATCACGCTTTGATGCGCCAAGGCGCCCGCTTTTTGCAAGGCGTGTTTGAATACGGCCGGATGCGGTTTGAGCAGGCCCGTTTCTTCGCTCAATGTAACGCTGTCAAAATATTCGTTCAGGCCCGAACCCTCGATTTTGGGCAATTGCACCTCGGCAAAGCCGTTGGTGAGCAAATGCAACTTGTATTTGGGTCGCAAATATGTCAAGATCTCAAAAGTTCCGGGAAACATCTTCGTCCCCAGGGCCAATAGTTCCAGATAGCGCTCGGCCATCTTCCGCCCCGTGGCTTCATCCACCGGAATGTTCAATGCCGCCAAGGTTTTGCGCAGCCGGTTGTATTTGACTTGTTCCTTGCTCACCTTTCCGGCGGCGTAATCTTCCCAACACGCTTGGTTGATGGGATGATAGGTGCGGGCAAAAGTTTCGAAATCCACCGCAATGCCGAATTCTTCCAACACTTGCCGGTAGGCCGCATCGGAATTGGCTTCGAAGTCCCAAAGCGTATGATCCAGGTCGAAAAAAATATGTTCCGGTTTATTCATTGTCCAAAATGTTTAAGCAATTCGGTAAACACCATCGACCAACCCTTCCAATCCTCGTATTCCGACAGAATGGCGTTGTGAAAAACAGGATGAAACACGCCGCCCAGGCGCCGGATTTCGTTACCCGTTTCAATGAGCGCATGCAAGGCCTCCTTGGGCGAATATTGGTAGATAAAATTCAATTGGTAATCGTTTACCACCACCGGATGGACCGTCAGCTCGCGCGGACTTTCTTCCTGCAAATCGTAGAACGGAAAAGGATGCGCCGTCGAAGCGCGGTAACCCGTGATGCGGGCGTAACCCATCGTGTAATCGTCGGTAAATTCCTGTTCCAACAATTGCTGATAGGCCTGCGGCAAAATATTACGGTAGTAGTGATAATGCGCTTTGTCCACCGGCTTGTGCACCAATTCTTCCAAAATGTTTTTTTCCTGCTTGATGCGCCGGGGATAGCCCGCCGCTTCGTAGGAAACGAGCAGGCCCGTGTCGGCATAATCGGCCACGGTTTTGACCACGCGTTTTAGGGCCGGACGCGAAGGCGAAATATTGTGGTCGTATTGCGAATACACCCCCAGCAAAAAGAAAAACCGCATCGGGATACCCGATTGTTTTTTCAGGGCGATGAATTTGTAAAACGTATCGTAGGGATCCTTGCGCTTAAAGTAGGCGTATTTTATCCGGGCCCAGGTATTGCGCAGGTGGAAGCGGAAAAGATTGTCCAACACCCCGCCGGCAAAGCGCAAGGGCCCCTTGTGTTTGTACAGGTGCGAAACCGTAACATTGACCAAGGGCTCGAAGCGGAATACGGGCGGCGGTACATGCAAATCGGGAAATTTTTCCTGCAAGGCCTGCACGAAGTTCAGCAACCATTGGTCCACAATGGGCCGGTCCAGAAAGCCCAGACTTTGGGCGATACTGCGCGCATAGGGAAAGCGTCCGTGTTCGTCGGGTTCGTAGGGCAAATATTCCTCGTAGCGCGAAATCAAATAAAAGGCCGCCGAAAACAAATCGAACGGAATGCTGGCCGGCTCGTCGGTATGAAAAATCACGGGCAGGTTGCGCCAAAAACCCTTGGAGATTTCCAACGGATGTACGCCTTTTCGGTGCAAAAAACCGGTGTCGAACACGTGAAATTCCTGCCCGAAGGCCTTGTTGGTGTAGGAAAATTTGGGCCCGTTGTAGGCCACAAACTCCTCGATGCGGCCGGTAAAGCGAAACGGCACCCGCAGCACGCGGCCGAACAGGTGATGAAAAATATAGTCCAGCCGCGGACTTCGTCGCGAGACGAAAATCAGAATGTGCCCTTGGTTTTGGTTCAATCCCGCAGATTTGCTTCAAAATTAGGATTTTTATTGCTAACGTTGGCAGGGTGGGATTTTTATTTTGGGGCGCCCGGCCGGACGCGTTCGGGGCCCCGCCGGCGGGCGAATGCCCGCGGCGGATGGCCGGACGTTGGAATGAATGAGCAGGCGCCCCGCCCCGCGGCGAAGCCGCGGGGCAGGGCTTTCTGTTGATTTCCAAATGTTTACGTCCGGCCATCCGCCCGGCGCGCTGGCGCGCGCCGCGGCGGGGCCACGGCCGCCGTTTTGCGTGACGGAGCACGCTCACGCCGGCCGTTCCTCACGTGCCGGCCGCCGGGCTGTCCGCTCATATTCGCCTTGGCGGATGCCGTGGTTTTGCGCGGGCGCGCGTGCCGCGCGACCGCGCCCGCCCGTGCGTGGGGCTTCCTCCGGTCGCCTCCGCCGGGCGGAAAACCATCGGCACCGCCGGCGGCTCATACCGCTCCCATCCCTGGCGCGGGATACCGGTATATTTTGCAATGTATCCCTGACTTTCATCTGTTTTTCATTTATATTATACCTTACTTTTGACATATTTCCATTTGAAATATCCCTGACTTTTGTTATTTTTGCATAAAAATATCTCGATGTATAAAAGACAAATCGACGAAAGACTCCTTGGCTGGGCGCAAAATCCCCATCACAAACCTTTGATTTTGCGAGGCGCAAGGCAAGTAGGCAAAACAACGGCGGTTAGAAATTTCGCACGAAATTTCGATACCTACATTGAATTAAACCTGGACATCGACGAGGAAAAAAGGATTTTCGAAACAAAATCTTCTTTTGATGAACTTATTCAAGCCATATTTTTTCTTAAACAACAACCCGACAAAAAAGACCGAAAAACACTCATTTTTATCGATGAAATTCAAAATTCACCAAAAGCCGTCAAGCAACTGCGCTATTTTTACGAAAAACGTCCCGATTTATATGTCATCGCTGCCGGCTCATTATTGGAAACACTGATTGACAAAGCCATTTCTTTTCCGGTGGGAAGGGTTCAATACCTTTATATGTACCCCTTTTCGTTTGAGGAATTTTTGTGGACATTCGATAATCCTTCTTACACCGAAGCGCTTCATAAAATTCCTTTCCCCGAATTTGCGCACGAAACATTCATAAAATTATTTTCAAAATACGCGTTGGTAGGTGGTATGCCCGAAATAGTATCGCTGTATAGGAATAATAATGATTTGGTTCAACTCAATGAGGTCTATCATTCGCTAATTACCGCCTATTTGGACGATGTGGAAAAATATGCCACAACCAAAAAGGAAACGGCCATTATCCGTTTTGTAATCGAAAAAAGTTTTTTTGAAGCGGGAAAACGTATAAAATTCACCAACTTCGGGCACTCCACCTACCGTTCACAAGTGATAAAAGAAGCTTTGAATTTGTTGGAAAAAGCCCTGATTTTGCGACTTGTTTATCCTACGACCAAGGTCATCCCGCCCATAGAAGCCAATTTTCGGAAAAGTCCCAAGTTATTTTTGCTCGATACCGGACTTGTAAATTATTTTGCCGGTTATCAGAAAGAAATATTTGTGTCCAACGACATAACCAATGTTTACGACGGGCTTATAGCCGAACATATCGTGGCACAGGAATTACAGGCATATACCACAGACCATTTACACCGGCAGCATTTTTGGACCAGAGAGAAAAAACAATCCACGGCGGAAGTGGATTTTGTTTATCCGTTTGAAGATTTAATCATTCCTATTGAAGTAAAGGCCGGGAAATCGGGTAGATTGCGTTCTCTTCACCAATTCATTGATTTGGCACCCCACCCCTTTGCCGTTCGTATTTATTCGGGCAAATTTTCCATTGAAGAAACGCAAACACTTTCGGGCAAGCCGTTCTATTTGCTGAACTTGCCTTTTTACCTGATTTCCCGCCTCGACGGGTATTTGAGACTGATGATTGACAATACTAAGCCGATGCAAGAATAGGTTATTGTGTAGCACCACAAAAATGACATCGAAACGACCGGGATGGCCGGGGCTTCGATACACTCCTCACTACGTTAGCAGCACTCAGCCGCCTGTTTGTAGGTCATTGAGTGATTTTTGCGTAGCAAAAATTGAATCGAAATGACCGGATGGCCGGGACTTCGATACACCGCGGCTTCACCGCGGCACTTAGCTGTCGGCCTTTTCCCGCGCGATAAATCGCGCGGCCACATTAAAAAAATGTAGCGGAGCGAGACCGAAGGGCTCGCGAAACCTGTCCCGCACATTGCGGAGCAATGTCGGGAGCCCGCAGCAGACCGCAGGGCTGATGCGGTAGCGAAGGGAAACAAGGCGCGGATTAATTATGAATTTTGAATTTTTAATTTTGAATTGATTTTCAATGATTTGCGATTTATTTTTAATAAAAAGCGCAGGTTCCCGGAGCCGCCGAGGAAACCGAAGGGTTCCGAGGCTTGCAAGGAGACCATCAGGGCTCCGCAGCATGCGAAGGGAGACAAGCGCGAAGCCGTAGGCGGAGCGCGCCGGCTCCCGAAGCCCGAGGGGAGACAAACGCGGAGCCGTAAGCGCCGCGTGCCGGCTCCCCGAGCCGCGGAGCAAGACAAGGGGCGCCAGCGCCGCGCGAAGCGCGGGGCCGCCCCCTGCATACAGAAAACCACGAAGGGAAAAAAGGTCAATAAGTGAATACTCCCGTTTTCGGCCCGTGTCGCGAAAAAAAACTAATTTTGTGCGCTGTAACACCGGAATTTTATGTTGGAAAATATCGAAAAATATTTGCAGGAAGTCGCGGCTTTCGAAAGCAACGACCCGGCCCGGATCGAACAGTTCCGCATCCGTTTTGCGGGACGCAAAGGCATTATCAACGAGCTTTTTGCCGCCTTCAAGAACGTGCCCATGGAAGACAAACCGCGTTACGGGCAGTTGCTCAACCGGCTCAAAAAAGCCGTGAGCGAAAAGGTGGAAACGCTCAAAGCCGCCGCTCAGGAAAGCGGCGCAGCACAAGGCGAGGGGTTGGACGTTACCCGTCCGGGCTATCCCTATCGGCTGGGATCGCGGCATCCGGTGATGCTGGTGCGCAACCGGATTTTGGACATTTTCCGGCGCATCGGTTTCAACGTGTCCGAAGGGCCCGAAATCGAAGACGACTGGCACAACTTTACCGCCCTGAACCTGCCCGAATACCATCCGGCGCGCGACATGCAGGATACCTTTTTCGTGCAACTCCATCCCGATTGGCTGCTGCGCACGCATACTTCGTCGGTGCAAATCCGTTATATGGAAAAACACCGGCCGCCCATCCGCACGGTTTCGCCGGGTCGGGTTTACCGCAACGAGGACGTAAGCGCCCGTTCGCACTTGATGTTTCATCAGGTGGAGGGTTTGTATATCGACACCGGCGTTTCCTTTGCCGACTTGAAGCAGACCTTGCTTTATTTTACGCGTGAGATGTTCGGCGAAAAGTCGCGCATACGTATGCGGCCGTCCTATTTTCCGTTTACCGAACCCAGTGCCGAGGTGGATGTATATTGGGGCCTTGAAACCGAAGAGGATTACCGGATAACCAAAGGCACGGGTTGGCTCGAAATCATGGGCGCCGGCATGGTGGATCCCAACGTGTTGCGCAATATGGACATCGACCCGGAAAAATTCTCGGGCTTTGCCTTCGGTATGGGCATTGAGCGGATTGTGATGTTGCTGTATCAAATTCCCGACATCCGCTTGTTGTTTGAAAACGATATGCACTTTTTGGAACAATTCAAATCCGTTTTATGAGTGGCGGAAAGGTAGCCGTGGTGGCATTGGGCGGCAATGCGCTCAGCGGACCGGGCGACGACGGAAGCATCCGAAGCATGCGGCGGCATGTGCGCCGTGCGGTGGAGGCCTTGTTCGGACTGCGTCAACAGGGTTATCGCTTGGTTATTACGCACGGCAACGGTCCGCAGGTGGGCGCACAACTTTTGAAAAACGATGCCGGCAAGCAGATTTATCATATTCCGGCCTATCCTTTGGATGTCTTGGTGGCCGATACCCAAGGCGAAATCGGTTATTTGATCGAAAGCGAGTGGCGTAATTTGTTGCGCGAAAAAAAGCGGGATGCACGGGTGGCGGCCCAGGTGAGCATGATCGAAGTGGATCCGTCGGATCCGGCCTTTGCTCATCCGGTTAAGCGCGTAGGAAAAACCTATTACGACGAGGAGGAAGTCCGCCGCCTGGAACGGGAAAAATCCTGGCAATTTCTCCAAGAGACCAAAAACGGCCGCACCGGTTGGCGCCGGGTGGTGCCTTCGCCCGTGCCGCAGGCGGTGGTGAATGCCGATGCGCTACGCGCATTGTTGGAAGCGGGTTTCGATATTATTGCCGGCGGGGGCGGCGGCATTCCCGTAAGCCGCGACGGGCGGGGATTGTTACAACCCGTGGAAGCGGTGATCGACAAGGATTTGACATCGGCCCTGATGGCGCGCACCCTGAAAGCCGGCCGCTTGATCATCCTGACCGACGTGTCGCAGGTTTACCTGAACTATGGCAAACCCGGCCAAAAAGCCATTGACCGGGTAAGTGTGGATGAATTGGAGGAATATATTGACCAAGGGCAATTCGGTGCCGGCAATATGTTGCCCAAAATTCGCGCCGCCATGGATTTTGCACGACGTAGCGGAAATCCGGCCGTAATTACCGACTTCGAAGGATTGAGCCGGGAAGGCGGGACACAAATATGGCCCTAGGGAGCATCCCGCCGGCTCGCCGATGGCTTAATCCCAACGTATGCGGCGCGAAAAATACATGATCACCGCCACAATGATAAACAAACCGATACTGCCTACCAGCAGGGCATAGTCCTGCAAACTTACAATGGTGTAAATATAGGTGTAAAGCAGTCCCAAACCCAGCAATATTTGTGCGGCGAAACGCTTGGAATGCAACACCGAACGGGCATACCAACCGATAAGACCCACCGTGGCGACGGCCGAAACGGCATAGGCGGCGCCAAAATTCCATTGCTCGGAAATGGATAACAACAAAGTGTAGAAAACCACCAATGCCAGGCCTACCAGGAAATAATGAAAAACATGCACCGGAACCCGGGCGGTTTGTTGGATGATAAAAAAGAGCATAAAGGTCAGGAATATGATGAGATAGGCATATTTGGCCGCCCGTTTGGTTTTGTGATAATGATCCACGGGAATAAGCAAGCGGACGCCCAAATGATGTTGTTTCATATTGTCCATATCGATTTGGTAGTCATAAACGGTTTTGAACGGACGTTGGTATTCGATAATTTTCCATTGCGCATTGAATCCTTGGTTGTCGGGGAGGATTTCGGGGGAATTGTCGGGTAGAAATTCACCCGTAAAAGAAGGATGCGGCCAATCGGATTGCATGCTCACCCGGGTTGTCTTGCCCAAAGGAACGAGGTTGAGTTCACGACTGCCTTTCAAGGTAAAGTTTATGCTAAATCGGATTTCGGCGGATTGTTCAAAGGGATTTCGTCCCAAGGGTTTTGTGGCGAAAACCGGTTTGGTGGTTAGCAAATGTTTGTCTTCGTCCGGTAGGAAGTCGATTTTTTGTTGTCCCGGTAATTCGATGGACACTTTTTCGGTAAGGTTGCGTCCGTTGGAAACGACGAATTCCCATCGCGCGCTTTTCCAAAGGATGTCTTGCGGAAGTATGTATTTACCCGCCAAATATGGGCGTTTGAAACTCCCGGTCAGGGCGGTTTCGGAACGGAACACCACGGCCCGGTAAATACCCTTGTGGCGGGTGGTAGTTTGGATGTTTGCCTTTATGTGCAGGTCTTGGGGCAAGATGTAGAAATAACGAATGCCCTTGAAAACGCGCACTTTTTCACCTTTGGAATTGGTTTGGGTTACATGATACCGATAGGGTATTTTCAAAATAGGGCCAGCGAGTGTTACCGGCCCGCCCCAGGCACGGTCGATTTCGTGGGAGGCCTGTTCTTTGTTGTTTTGACGTTCGTCGATAAGCCAACTTACATAGGCCATGGGAATCATTAATACCAGGGTAAGCATCCCCAGGACGACCAAACGAAAACCGGTGGACTCCTTCACGTTTTTTTTCGTTTGTTGCGGTTGCGTGTTTTGAGTTTGATTCATAATAACGGATTTTATGGTTTTAAAAGTTCTTTGTTTTTCAAAGTAAATAATCAAAAAAATTATTCCTTTTGCCGTTTGATCAAATTTTCCAATGCTTCGATATGTTTTTCGAAGGCCTTGCGTCCGCTTTCGGTTGCTTGGTAGGCGGTGTGGGGTTTACGGCCGAGAAAACTTTTGTGCACGCTGATGTATCCCGCTTTTTCGAGGGCTTTGAGATGGCTGGCCAAATTGCCGTCGGTTACTTCCAACAAACGTTTGAGCGTATTGAAATCCATTTGCTCATTGACCATGAGCATACTCATAATACCCAAACGGATTTTGTTGGAAAAAATCTTGTTGATATGCCGGAAAATATCTTTCATGCCTTGGGCGCAGGGTTTCTATCGTATTTGAAATAAAGCCAAATTCCCATAATGATATGAAGTATGCCGAAGCCGAAGGCCCAACCGACCAATCCGTAGTAGGGGAAGAACAATGCTACCAATCCGGTCAGGATTTCCAAAATGCCGAAATAATAAATATCGGCGTAGGTGTAACGCGCAGCGGCCACCATCGATAAACCGTAGAAAACCAATGTGGCGGAAGCCACAACGGTGTAGTAGCCGTTCAGGATTAAGCCCGCACCGAACAATCCGCCGGTTAGCAAGGGTAAGGCGGCCGCCCGTATCATGTTCCACAGGGCCGGATCCCAAAAACTTTCGCCATGGCGCCGCGCCTTGCGATAGGCAAAATATACGGCGGTTCCCACAGCCAATACCAAGGTGGCAAGCGCAATACCGGCCAATTGCATCAATTCCGTTCTTGTTCCAATATGCGCACCGGACAATATATGCCACGCCCACCAAGCGGCTATCAAGGCGTAAGAACCGACCAAAATTCCGCTCAATCCGCTGATAGAAAGAAATTTGGACGAGCGAAACATCATTCGTTTGATTTCTTGCAGGTCTTCCAAATAATGTTGTGTATTCATATCGAAAAGAACTTTGCATTGCAAAGTAATAAAATTTTTTTCATTTGACCAAAACAAATTTTACAGGTTGATTGTCCGGAAAAAATTTTAGCATAAAGATTTTGTATAAATCGGCATTTTGGAGAAATAAAATATCATAGGAATTATTCGATTTTGTTTTAAAAATAATTGTTATAATTGCAGTGTGATTCCGGTTCCGGAATTTATTCCCCTTCAATTTCCCGTTGATTTATGATTTTCCCTTCAAAGTATTAAACATAGCACGATGACAAACAAGGAAATTACCCGTCTTTTTTCCATTGACAACCTTAAACAAAAAAAATTGGCCGAATTACAGGAATTGGCCAAGAAATTACACATTAAGAAATATTACGGGCTCAAAAAAATAGAGCTCATCTACAAATTATTGGATTTTTATTCCGAAAACGGCGACAAAATCCAGGAAATTTTCCGTAACGAACCCGCCGGGACAACTTCGACCCGTCAAGAAACACCTACGCAGACCGAGCAAAATACGGCCCAACCCAAACGCCGCCGCGGTCGTCCGCCCAAAAAGCAGCAGGAACAACAGGCCGGCTCACAACAAGCAACTTCGGCCAAGGAACAAACCGGCGTTCAACCAACGCAAAAAAGTGTCGGAGATGCGGGCTCGTCCGCCCAAAACAATCAGGGACGAAAGCGCCGCCGCTCTTTGGTGGTAAAGAAAAACGAACGCCAGCAGGACAACGCACAAAACCAAGCAACTTCGCCCGAAGCTTCGCCGGCCGAAGCCCGGGCGCAACGAAACGGAGAAGAACGTCAGGAACGAAACGGCAAATCCGGTGAAAATGCCAAATCCAAAGAAAAAGAATACGAATTTGGCGGACTGATCGAAGTGGAAGGCGTATTGGAAATTTTGGACGGATACGGTTTCCTTCGCTCGGCCGATTACAATTACCTTTCTTCGCCCGACGACGTTTACCTTTCGGCCCAGCAAATCCGTCATCACGGGCTCAAAACCGGTGATACGGTCCGCGGTTTGGTACGGCCGCCGCGCAATCAGGAAACCTTTTATCCGCTCGTGAAGGTTTTGAAAATCAACGGGCTGGATCCTTCCATTGTGCGGGATCGTATTGCATTCGAACATTTGACACCCATTTTCCCCGACCAAAAATTCAATCTTTCGGGATTGCGCAGCAATGTATCCACCCGCATCGTGGATTTGTTTTCGCCCATCGGCAAAGGGCAGCGGGCCATGATTGTTTCACAGCCCAAAACCGGTAAAACCTGGTTGCTCAAAGACATTGCCAACACCATTGCGGCCAATCATCCCGAAGTATATTTAATGGTATTGCTCATCGACGAACGGCCCGAAGAGGTTACCGATATGATCGAGAACGTGCACGGCGAGGTCATTGCTTCCACCTTCGACCAACCGGCCGCACAGCACGTAAAGGTGGCCAATATCGTTATCGAAAAGGCCAAGCGATTGGTCGAAAGCGGGCACGATGTGGTCATTCTGTTGGACAGCATCACGCGACTGGCCCGCGCCTACAACACCGTGCAGCCGGCATCGGGCCGGGTGCTCACCGGTGGCGTGGATGCCAATGCCTTGCACAAGCCCAAACGCTTTTTCGGTGCCGCACGGAATATCAAAAACGGCGGTTCGCTCACCATCATTGCCACGGCCCTGGTGGATACGGGTTCCAAAATGGACGAAGTGATTTTCGAAGAATTCAAAGGCACGGGCAATATGGAATTGCAATTGGATCGCCGCTTGGCCAACCGCCGTATTTTCCCGGCCATCGACCTTTTGGCCAGCGGAACGCGCCGCGACGACCTGCTGCACGACAAATGGACCATCCAACGTATGTGGCTTTTGCGCCGTTTCCTGGCCGACATGAATCCGGTGGAAGCCATGGAATTTATCCGTACGCGCATCGAGGAATCGCGTAATAACGAGGAATTTCTGCAATCCATGCAAGAAGGATAAAACGGAAATATGCGAATGCATTTTGCACTTTTAGGAAAACAAATTATATTTGTGCCTTGATGAACAGGAGAGGTGACCGAGAGGCCGAAGGTGCACGCCTGGAAAGCGTGTGTGCGTCACAAGCGTACCGAGGGTTCGAATCCCTCCCTCTCCGCAAGCTGATGAAAACGAGAAAAAAACATAAATTGAACCTTGAATTTTAAACTAAAAATACCATGAGAAAATTGTTTACCATTCTGGCAATCGTAGGCATGTTTGTTTTTGCCATGCCCAATGTTTCGGCCCAAAACCAGTCGGCTCCCGCCAAAACCGAAAAGGTCGATAATGCAAGCAAAGCGGATCAACCCAGTTTCCATCAAGTGATCAAACAACGCTTCGTGGAAGGTGGTCCCGCTTTTATGGGAATCATCCTGATTACTTTGATTTTGGGCTTGGCCATCGCCATCGAGCGTATCATTTATTTGTATTTGGCCGATACCAACACGCACAAACTGCTGCAAGAAGTGGAATCCACCATGGAAGACGGTAGCGTGGAAGATGCCCTCGAACTGCTCAAAACCAAACGCGGTCCCGTGGCATCCATTTTCTACCAAGGACTCTTGCGCATGCATGAAGGCGAAGGCCTAGAAGCCGCCGAAAAAGCCGTTATTTCCTACGGTAACGTCCAAGTGGGTCAATTGGAAAAAAACATCACTTGGTTGGCTTTGTTCATCGCCTTGGCTCCCATGTTCGGATTTATGGGAACCATCATCGGGATGATCGATGCTTTTGACAAAATCGAAAAAGCCGGTGATATGAACCCTTCGTTGGTGGCTCACGGTATTAAAGTGGCCTTGTTGACCACCTTGTTCGGGTTGATTGTGGCCATTATCCTTCAAATTTTCTACAATTTTATCATTGCCAAAATCGATAAGATTGTCAACAAAATGGAAGATGCTTCCATTTCCCTGATCGATATTTTGGCCCGCAACGCAGCCAAGTAATTTTAAATACCGCTGAACCATGAAATCCAACAAAATCGTTTCCACCATCGTATTACTCATCGGCTTGATCAGCTTTGTTTGGTATTGGTATATGATCAAGGCCGGCGATGATGCGACAGCAGCCAGCGGCTATATCAACAAACTTATCGGATTGACCAAAGTATTGCTCTATGTAGGCGTTATTGCCGCCGCCATCGGATTCATATTGGATATTTTCGAATCCAAAAAGAGCGCTATCTATATGTTGATTTCCTTTGCCGTGCTGGGTGTCATTTTCCTGATTGCCTATTCCAAAGCCGCCTTTAAACCCTACACCTTGAACGACCACGTGTATTCGGCTTCGGTTTCGGGCTGGTCCGATGCAGGGCTTTGGATGTTCTACATCCTGGCATTTATTGCATTGGCCCTGATGCTCTTTACCTGGATTATGGATTTTGTCCGCGGCCAGGACTAAATTAACCCCAATAAGCTTTTCGCATTATGGCACGCAGAAAACTTCAAGAAATCAATGCCGGGTCCATGGCGGACATCGCTTTCCTGTTGCTTATCTTCTTCCTGGTAACCACCACCATGGAAAGCATGTACGGTATTGCCCGTAAACTACCCCCTCCGCCCGATCCGCATCAGGAAATCCCTCCGGTCAAAGAGCGTAACCTGTTGGAAATCCTTATCAACCGCAACGACCAATTGATGATCGAAGATCATCCGGCCAAGTTCTCGGATATCAAAGGCGAAGTCATCAAGCATATTACCAACTTCGGTAAGGATCCCCACTATGCCGACAAACCCAAAGATGCGGTGGTCAATATCACGCACGACCGCGGAACTTCCTACAAGGCCTATATCACCGTGTACAACGAGATTATCAAGGCCTACAACGAGGTGCGGAACAAGGTGGCTATTGCCAAATATGGCAAGCCCTTCGACGAGCTGACCAAGGAGCAGCAAAAGGAAATCAAAGATATGTATCCGCAAATCATTGCGGAAGCCACACCCAAATAAAAACCGTAAACTATGGCATCCAAATTCAGTAAGAAAAAAAGCGAAGGAACACCGGCCATTTCCACGGCCTCCTTGCCCGATATCGTGTTTATGTTGCTCTTCTTCTTTATGGTGGCTACCGTAATGCGCGACACCGAGCTCAAACTCCGTTACGTGCTGCCCTATGCCGACCAAGTCCAAAAATTGGAGAAAAAACAATTGGTCAGCACCATTTTCGTGGGTAAGCCTACCGAGCGCTACCAAAAAATCTACGGGAACAAGGACAAAATTCAGCTCAACGACAAATTTGCCGACCTGAACGATATCCAACCCTGGATTTTGAAGGAACGCGCCGCCCGCCGCGAAGAGTTACGACCCTTTATGATTGTAAACATCAAGGCCGACCAGGACGCCAACATGGGCCTGATTTCCGACATCAAGGAAAAACTGCGCGAAGTCAACGCCCTCAAAGTCAATTATTCGGCACGCAAGGGCGACGTGAGCCAGAATGCCCGGTAACAATTTTCCCTGCTTATAAAAGCCGGCCTTTTGGGCCGGTTTTTTTGTTTTTGGGCGCCTCCCGTACATCGCTTGCGCGATGTCGGGATCGGGCTGTCCGCTCGAATGCGGCTCGGCAAATGCCGGTTTTTTGCGCGGTCGCGCGTGCCGCGCGCCCGCGCCCGCCCGTGCGTGGGGCTTCCGTTGGTCGCCTCCGCCGGGCGGAAAAAACTACGGCATTGCCTTCGCCGCATAACCGCTCCCATCCCTGGCGCAACGTAGGTCGCTGAGTGATTTTTGCGTAGCAAAATTGTATCGAAGCGACCGATTTGAAATAGCGGTGCCTTCGATACACTGCGCCTTCGGCGCAGCACTCAGGCACCTGTTTGGTGGTCGCTGAGTGATTTTTGCGCAGCAAAAATTGTATCGAAGCGACCTTGTTGAACGGCCGGGGCTTCGATACACTGCTCACTGCGTTCGCAGCACTCAGCCGCCGGCCTTTCCCGCGCGAGAAATTGTGCTTGAATGATGAATATCGAACAATAGAACACCGATTTATGACTTGCTTCGTCGGGGGCGGGAGACCCCGACGAAGCGCGGAAAATTCCTTCGAGATGGGTTGGTATGAACATTCCACCATAAATACCCTAATCATCAAAATGCCCGCCGGTTACATGAATAACATCGCTGTCGTCGTTTTCGTTGTATAAAGTAAACTCAAAGGTGCCTTTTATATTTCCATCCAAACTTGCTTCCGTAAAAGTAACTTTACCGGAATTTGGCTTTGAAATATACCATGTTTGATTAACTACAACCCGGGCATGATTCTTGCTATAATCGTAATAATCTTCACTTTGCGAAAGGTAGTGTGTTCCAACATCCCAATCAACAATATTAATCATTATTTGATATTTAGAATTAAAAGCTATTACTCTAAAATTGTCTTGATTTACATAATAAGCCAATGGTTCAACATAAGGAGAAGTCGTGAAATTGGGATCTCCTTTTGGTACAAACAACTCCCCGTCGATATAGCAATAGAAAGAATGGTCGCCATGCGGTAACTTTCTGCACGATGAGGTGGTAAATATCAAAACAACAAAAAGATAAAAGCTTATTTTGAGTGGCGTTTTCATAATGCTTGGGTTTTAATCGGTTACGATACGTTTGCTTAGTTGTTTACCGTCCACCCGTTCCGGCATTATTCCACTTCGATACTGCTGTATTTGGGTAATTTGACCTCGTAATGCAATATCAATTCCTTTTTGGCACCCGGTTTCAAGCGGATTTTCCATTCCACTTGTCCGGTTTCTTCGTTCAGCTTGCCACCCGACAGGTTGACCACTTCCACCGTAACGTCCGAGCGGTCCGAAACGGGAATTTGATCCAGTACACGGATATTTACCGGACGTTTTTTATTGTTTTTAAGCGTGATATGCCATTTGCGGCTCTCGGTGCGTTTGGCTCCCAGGAATTTACGTTTCGAGAATTTTTTGTCCAACTCGCGCGTAACCCGTATGCCTTTGTCCACGCCGAGCGATAATTCCAAGGTGTCCTTGGCCACACCGGCATCAAGCAGGGTTTTGCCCACCGACGAGCCGTCGATGAAAACCTGCGCTTCGCCCGATAGCAAATCGTATTTTTCCCA
>WGAP01000149.1 GCA_015494775.1 Flavobacteriales bacterium
CGGTATGAGCCGCCGGCGGTGCCGATGGTTTTCCGCCCGGCGGAGGCGCCCGAAGGAAGCCCCACGCACGGGCGGGCGCGGGCGCGCGGCACGCGCGCCCGCGCAAAACCACGGCATCCGCCAAGGCGAATATGAGCGGACAGCCCGGCGGCCGGCACGTGAGGAACGGCCGGCGTGAGCGTGCTCCGTCACGCGAAACGGCGGCCGTGGCCCCGCCGCGGCGCCGAAGGCGCCGGGCGGATGGCCGGACGTAAACCTTTGAAAATCAACGGAAAGCCCCGCCCCGCGGCTTCGCCGCGGGGCGGGGCGCAGACAAATTCGCTCCAACGTCCGGCCATCCGCTGCGGGCATCCGCCCGCCGGCGGGGCCCCGAACGTGCGCGGCCGGGCGCCCTAAAAATCGATATCCTGCGCTTTGAGCTTTTCGGTGTTGTCGGCTATGCGCAGGGCTTCGACGACCTTGTCCAAATCGCCGTTAAGGATGTTTTGTAAATCGTAGAGCGTCAGCCCGATACGGTGGTCGGTAACGCGGCCTTGGGGGAAATTGTAGGTGCGGATTTTGGCCGAACGGTCGCCACTGCTCACCATCGAACGGCGTTTTTGGGTTTCGGCCTCCTTGCGCTTGCGTAATTCCATTTCGTAGAGCCGCGAACGCAGTACGCGCAGGGCTTTTTCGAAGTTTTTGTGCTGGGATTTTTGGTCTTGGCATTGGGCGGTGATGCCCGTGGGAATGTGCGTGAGCCGCACGGCCGAATAAGTGGTATTGACCGACTGACCGCCCGGGCCGGACGACATGAACAAGTCCTTGCGAATGTCTTTCATGTTGATTTCCACATCGAATTCTTCGGCTTCGGGAAGCACCATCACGGTGGCGGCCGACGTGTGCACACGACCTTGGGTTTCGGTCTGCGGAACGCGTTGTACGCGATGCACGCCGGCCTCGTATTTCATGGTGCCATACACATCGGGGCCCGAAATGTTGAAAATAATTTCCTTGAAGCCGCCGGCCGTACCTTCGTTGTAATCCACAATTTCGGTTTTCCAACCCTTTTTTTCGGCATATTTGGTGTACATGCGAAACAAATCGCCGGCAAAAAGGGCCGCTTCGTCTCCACCGGTTCCCGCGCGAATTTCCACCACCGCATTTTTGGCATCCTCGGGGTCTTTGGGGATGAGGAGCAATTTGATTTCTTCGGTCAGCTTTTCCAACTCGGGACCCAGGGCGCTCAATTCGTCCTTGGCCATTTCCACCAATTCCTTGTCGGTTTCGGTGCGGATTACTTCCTTGGCCTCATCCATCCGGGCGGAAAGTAATTCAAATTCCTCGATTTTTTCCACCAGGGGTTTAAGCTCTTTGTATTCCTTGCTGATTTTGACATATTGCTTTTGGTCGGCCATCACCGAAGGGTCGGCCAGTTTGTCGGACAGTTCGCGAAAACGTTGTTTAATAACGGGAAATTTGTCTTTCATCCCTGACGGATTATGTGCAAAAGTAACAAAAAAGCCGCAGCCCGGGGGCTGCGGCTCGATGTATGATTTCAGGTTGTTAGTAATTCCACTGGTCTTCCTCGTAATCACGAATCATTTCCTTGATGCGGTTGGATTCGAGGAGTTGGCGCAGGGCATTGTCGTGAATATATTCACGTATGCTACGGTCGCCGTATTCGTTGCTTGTTTGATAGATAATCGTATTGAAAAAGCGACCGTTGAGCAGGTGGTCATAGTTCATGGGCCGTGCCGCATTACGCGGGTTGTAGGCATAGTAGTTATGCAAGGTTTCGCGCGCATCGGGGAAAAACACCCAGAACAGTTCCACAAGCTCGGCATCCATGCCGTTGGCCACCGAAGCCAGGTCATAAGCCACGGGAGCGATACCGATAAGCCGGTAACGCAATTCGCCGTAGCGGGCATCGAAATACCAAACGCCGCGGATATGATACTCTTCGATTTCGGCCGAAGTGATTTTCATACGGCGAATATATTGCTCGTCCACCTTGCCCTCGTAGTTGTATTGCTCGATACCGGCATCCATGGTGTCGGTATAGGTCATACGTTCTTTGAGCATGTCGGGGGTGAGCTTTTCGGTAAAATAGGTATCGGCATACACTTCGGTGATTTTACCCGAATTGATACCCGACATCAAGGCATCGAACAAGGAAACCTGACCGGGCGTGGCCAATGCCGTATCCACCGGATAGTAAAGACGCAGGTTGAAGCGTTCATCCAGGTCGATTTTTTCCCATACCTGAATGCTCCACAATACGTCTTTGTCGTCCGTGTAGGGGTAAGGCAACGGACGGGAATGATCTTCCTTAACCTGCTGCGGTGTGGGATGCCCGATTTCCTGGGGCGTTCGTGCATTGAGAATATTGATCTGCGCACGGCCCACAAGCGGCAACAGCATAAGGAAAACCAAAACAAACAACCTTTTCATAACAACCTGTATTTAACTGGATTAATTGGTGATTTCGACAATAACCGTTGATGTTTTTTGGAGGTGATAACTACTGTTACCCAATAATTTGGCTTTGATATGAAAAATCTGAACGGTTTGTCCTTTACGCACCCGGCGCAAAGCGCTCTTGGCACGTTGATTCAAATGCGTTCCATTAACGTGAATGGTAGGTTGTCCGGGAACTTTAAAATCAAAGCTCGTTACCACCAATTTCACATCAAAGTCAAAGTCGGGCAATTTGGCGCCCACCGTTCCGATTTCAATATTGCGTTTGGGCAATTTAACATAACCATCCTGACCACTGATGGTCCCCACGGGCGGAGGGATGTTTTTCACCCGGAAAGTTTTTTTATCGGACTTGGTTTGTCCGTTGGGAAGTTTCCAGGAAACATTAATGTCAATCGTACGTCCTCTGTAATTCGTTACATTGACTACATATTTTCCTGCCTTAATTTTACGCAATCCGGGAGCCGAAACATGCACTTTGTTGTCGGGAATACCGGGTACGGAAATGGAAAGCGGGTTATCCACACCCTTGTAAACCACATTCATTTTGTCGGCCGAAATAACCGCCGAATTGGGCATGGGGATAACCGAATAGGTGTATTCGAAGGGCAACTTCACCAGCGAATCGCCTTCTTTGAATTCTAGGAAACCTTTCAAATCCTTATCGCCCGGATTACCTGCCGGCATATCGATCATTACCTGGCCGTTTTGCATTTGCTCGCCTGCCACTTCCTTGCCGTTGATAACGGCTTTTTCGAAGGTCATGGTTTGGTCGTAACGGCCGAGTACCACTTTACCTTTTACGTGTTCGTTGGGGAAGAAAGCGCTTTTGTCCAACAGCACCAATGCCTGGTAATTTTTGAACGAAACATCGCTTTTCAACTGCCCTTGGAACATGGACGAAAGCAATTCGTTTTCGCTATTGACGGCATTGCTTTCCAAACGGGCCATATTGGTCAAGGATGCCACCGGAGGAAAATCCTCAAAGGTGTAGTGCATCCAATCCTCTTTTCCGGCAGCTTTACCCAATTTAACGGGTTCGGTATCGAAACGCTTTTGAATACGCTGAACCGAGGCATTATCCCCGTATTTTTGGGCAAATTCCAAAAGGGATTTCTTATATTGATTGACTTTATCCAGGAATTCCTTACCGGTTTTGGTCAATCCTTCACCTTTGAAAAATTTTTCATCCAGTTTATACCCTTTATCCAAACTTTCATAATCCGGTTTGGCAGGGTCTTGCTTATACATTTTGAAAATATCTTTTTCAAATTTATCCAAATAGGATTGGAACTGATTGGTCAGATTATCCAAGCTTTGCGCATCCTTGAATTTGGCGGCGTATTTTTCGGGCTGTTCCTGTGCCTTGGCCGACAATTCGCCGAGCAATTGCGCATTTTTTTGTTTGGTCAATTGGACGCTTGCTTTCAAATCTTCATATACACGTCCGAAAGACGTCAACACCTTTTTGGACATGGTCAGGGCCAACATGGCGATGAAGACCAAGTACATCAGGTTGATCATCTTCTGACGTGGGGAGAGTTTTCCGCTTGCCATAACAACGAGTTTTTAAAGGATTAAACAAAAATTACTTGCCCATAGCGGACAACATGCCTTGATAAACCTGGTTGAGTTTGGCAAGGTTTTCGTTGAGTTCGGCCATTCGGTTTTGAAGTTCTTCGGCGTGCATAGCCATTTCCTGATTGGCTTTGGAACTTTTGTCCACCGATTCCAATTCGGAACGCAGCACTTGGTTCAATCCTTCCAAATGGGCCGAAGCTTCGAGCATTTCTTCGTTGAATTTTTGGGTAGAACCGGCGGCGTCCACCACCACGTCCAAACCTTTGGCGGCTTCGGCAAATTTGTTCAAACTCATACCCAAACGATTCATCAAATCGGCATCCACTTTGGCGTCTTGAAGCATTTTATCCAATTTCTCGGATAATTTGGCTTCCAGTTGATTGCCGGACAGACTGCTTTTTTTGATTTCGTTGTAGAGCAACGACCAATCGAATTCATCTTCAATGGGTTCAAAGGCCGAAATAGCAAACACGATGGCTTCCACAATCATACCTACGGCCAAAATGGTGGTACCACTGGGCCAGTGAGCGATTTTAAACAAAGCACCGATAATTACTACGGACGCACCGAGTCCGTAAACCATTTGGAAGAATTTTTTTCTACCTTTTGAAGTTGCCATATCTTTTCGTTTTTTAGGTTATTCAGTTTTAAGTTTATACATTATTATTAATAATAAGACATTTTGGAACCGCGTTGCTTACGCGCAAAATGCTTGGCGTTGGCGCCCATAAAGTCTTGGACGCAACGGAATCCCACATAGCTGCGAGCCGAATCGGCGTATTCGTATGTACGTGTGGACACTTGGATAAAATATTTTACGTCCTTCCACGAACCGCCGCGTACCACTTTGCGTTTGTTAAACCAATCGTGCGTGGTGGGGTTAAAGGTGGTTACGTAGAGATAGGAATCGGGATTATAGGACGAAGCCGTCCATTCGGAAACATTTCCGGACATATTGTAAAGTCCGTAACCGTTGGGATTGTAGGATTTGGCCCGGGCGGTAAATACGGCTTGATCCGATCCGTAATCACCACGAAGGGGCTTGAAGTTGGCCAGGAAACACGCCTTTTCGTTCATCGTATAAGGCGAGCCCCAAGGATAATCGGTTCCGCTGCGACCCCCACGTGCGGCATATTCCCATTCGGCCTCGGTGGGCAAACGGAAATGATGCAAGGTGGGTCGATGACGGCTACGCAAGAACCAATTCATTTTTTTGGTGCGGTAATCGGCAAAAGCATTGGCTTGGTACCAGTTGACGCCCACTACGGGATAATCGTTGTAGGCATCATGCCAGAAATATTCTTCGAGCATGGGCTCGTTGTAGGCATACATAAAGTCTTTTACCCAAACCGTGGTATCGGGGTAAACCTGAATAATCGTATCGTGTTTGAAAGCCGATTTTTGTTTCCCAGCCCGCACGGCGCTGTTCAAATCGATCCAGGAATAACGATAGGTAAATTGTTTTACGTCAAACAGTCGCTCTCCGTCGGGCGTTTCTTTCAAAGGCAAATAAAGCGAATCGAAAACTTCGGCATAATATTCGTCGGGAAATTTGTTGCGATTGAAAATAATCGGCACTTTCCAATTGAGCCGTTTACCGGCGGTTTCTTCGTCTTCATAGGTCAGTCCACCGTACTTGTCCATCATAAAACGGTTGTACGCATTACGAGCCGTATCCAACGAAAGATAGGCATAACGGGCAATGCCTTTACGCCCTTCGATGCCTTCTTCTTCCACCATTTTGGCTAAACGGGTACGTATAACCGAATCGCGCACATAGTTGACAAATTCGCGGTATTCGGAATTGGTAATTTCGGTCTCATCCATATAAAAGGAATGTACCGTAACGGTTTTGGCCGGAGCATCGTTGGCGTAACCTTTATCCTCATTTTGTTTTCCCATAATAAAGGCACCACCCGGTATCAAAACCATACCGTAGGGCTGATACGGATGCCAGGCCTTGCCACGTACACCGACAATCTCCCCGCGTTGATTGGGACTTCCGCAGGATGCCAAAACCAATCCGGCGACCAATAAAATAATTAGGACTCTCTTCATGAGAAACGTATTTTTTTCTTGTAAAACAAACACATTACGACTTTCCATTTTTCAGGGGTGCAATATATGATTTTTTTTTCACATAGAAATCCATACCGGAAAATATTGATTTGGAAATTACCAAAACTTTAACAATACATCCGTATTTCCTCCGTCGGAAACGGCTTTGACCATCCGGTAGGACACAGGGAGCAAACTCGTCCCTTCGTCGGAATCCGGCACCTCAATCCACCAACGTTGCGTCCGGGGATTGTGATACAAATAGGTCCGGTAATCGTGAACATATACTTCCGTTTTCTCCAAATTTTGTATGGGTAATAACGGATAATCCTTTATTTTATTTTTCAATCCTTCGAAATAATGCCAAATACCGATGCCCAGCGTTTCGCTATCGATGGGGACAAAGGTTTCCAAACGGGCGTGCGACAAAATCATTACGCGGTTTACGGGCGAAAGCCCGGCATAATAAAACATGGCCGCCCACCGGCTCATATCCATTCCCGCCGCATGGGGCAAATACCCACTACCGGTAACGCCACGGGCTAAAATCCGGTAATCCGCCCAAACCATCCGGGCATGACGGGTAACTACTTCGATTTGTTCGTTATCCGTATCGCGCAAATGCCAAATATCCACCTTCGGATAGGATGCAAGCTTTTGATAATCGGCATCAACCAAATATTGCTGCACTCCGGCAAATATTATTCTTTCGAATTTTTGCCCGGAAATTATTTCGGGCAATATCGGTAAATCCCGTGTTTTAATGCTTGGCAAAAAGAATGTTAAATGTTTCAAAGCGTTCATTACGGGAATCAAACCCGATTCCTCTCCGCGTAAACCATAGATTAAAAGTCGCGCTTCGGGATATTGTTTGAGCAGAAAATCAACGAGTTTTCCCAATCCCACGCCATTATCTTCATCAAGATACACTCCCAAATGGGCTACGGTATTTTCACCTGCAATATTCCAAATCAAATCCCGGAGGGCATAGCATACCGGATAATCGGTAAAGTCCCGTTCAGTATCCGCCACCCTGAAAATCAATAATTTGGCTTGTTCAAGCTCGGGAAAAAACTCGGGCGAATGCCAAGCAATACCCCGGCCTTCCGGGTAGGGAATATTTATAGGTAAAAAAATATCTTCGAACACGGCCGTTACTTAAACAAAGATTGGATTTGTTCCAAGGTGATTTTTTCCGGGTCGGCATCCCGCGGCAGCATTTTTCGCTTACCGTCGGGCCCGTAGGCATAAAGCCGTCCGTAGCCGCCTTTGCGCACCGAAAAACCTCCGTCGAAAGTGCGCAAGGTGTTTTTTCTGTCCTTTTCTTCCTTGGCCTTGATCAATTCGCGGATGTCTTCCTCGGTCAAGGAAGCGGGATCGGTATTTCGCGGAATGGGAATGTTCATGTTATTCCACTTCAAATAACGCCCGTAGCGGCCCGAAGCCATCACCACGGGATGCCCGTCGATTTCGGCCAAGGGCTTATCGGCCTGTTGTTTTTGCTGAACAATTGCCTGGGCATCGTCGGCCGTCATTCGGAGCACATCCACATGCTTGGGCACATTATAAAATTTACCGCGAAAACGCACATAAGGCCCGTATTTACCGATACCCAACACCATATCCTCTCCGTCCATTTGTCCGATAACCTTGGGCAAAGACAACAGGGCAACGGCTTGTTCCAAAGTTATATCCATCAAGCTCATTCCGGGCAAAAGCGAAGCATATTTGGGTTTTTTGCCTTGCAAACTTTCGCCCATTTGAATCATCGGGCCATAAGGACCGAATTTGGCATAAACCTTCTCACCCGTTTCGGGATGCGTGCCCAAAAAACGTTCGCCCTTGGCGCGTTTGCTTTCGGCCTCCACCTTAGTTACGACGGGAGCAAATGCTTCGTAAAATACCCGTATGGGCTCGTGCCAATCCTTTTCGCCGCGTGCTACCTTGTCGAATTCTTCCTCCACATTGGCCGTAAAGCGGTAATCCATAATATCGGAAAAATGCTCGGTCAGGAAATCGGTTACGATAAATCCCATATCCGTAGGAAGCAATTTGTTTTTCTCGGCACCGTAACGTTCCTTGGTTTTTTGTTCGGTAATTTTCCCGTCCTGCAAACGAATTTGCAAAACGCTACGCGTTTTGGCCGGTACGGATTTGCGTTCCACATAACCGCGACGTTGAATGGTGGAAATAATGGGTGCATAGGTCGAAGGCCGTCCAATACCCAGTTCTTCCAACTTACGCACAAGCGCCGCCTCGGTATAACGCACGGGCGGGCGGCTGTATTTTTGCATCGCCGTAAATTGAACAGGCGTCAATTTTTCGCCTTTTTCGACCTTGAATATTTGTTGTTCTTCGTCGGTATCTTCGGTTTTATACAATTTCATAAAACCGTCGAACAAAATCACCTTTCCTTTGGCCTTGAAAAGGGCTTTGTCCTTGTCGTTGGCAATGTTTACGGTGGTAAATTCCAATTCCGCGGGCTTCATTTGCGAAGCCAGGGTGCGTTTCCAAATCAATTGATACAATTTCAAGGCATCGCGGTCCAATGCCGGCGCTTCGTTGTCGAACGAGGTAGGACGAATGGCCTCGTGGGCTTCCTGGGCGTTTTTGGATTTGGTTTTGTATTGGAACGGGCGCGAATATTCCTTGCCGAATTTAGCTATAATGGTTTGCTTGGCTTTGGTCAAGGCCTCGTCCGAAAGGTGAACACTGTCGGTTCGCATATAGGTAATCAACCCGTTTTCGTAAAGAAACTGGGCGATTTGCATGGTTTTGCTCACGCTAAATCCGTAGAGTCGCGACGCCTCCTGCTGCAAAGTCGAAGTAGTAAAAGGCGGCGGCGGCGTTTTTTTGCCGGGTTTTTTCTCAATCGAACCAACCGCAAAATCGGCATCTTTGATTTTTTCGAAATAATCTTTGACTTCTTGGTCCGTCTTAAATTCCTTTTCTAAACCGGCTTGAATCTTTTCGCCCGAATCTTTGGTAAATTCCCCCGACACCCGAAAGGCGTACTTCGATTTGAACGATCTGATTTCCTTTTCGCGTTCCACAATCAAACGAACCGCTACCGATTGCACGCGTCCGGCCGATAAACCGCGCTTGACTTTTTTCCACAAAACGGGCGAAAGCTTATAACCCACCAAACGGTCCAACACCCGGCGGGCTTGCTGCGCATTGACCAAATTTTGGTTGATGTCTCTGGGCGAACGTACCGCCTCGGTGATGGCCTTTTTGGTGATTTCGTGAAAAACGATTCGCTTGGCCTTATCGTCCAATTTCAGGAAATTTTTCAAGTGCCAGGCAATGGCCTCCCCTTCGCGGTCTTCATCGCTTGCGAGTAATACTTGCTCGGCTTTGCCCGCCAATTGTTTGAGTTGATTTACAACCTTTTTTTTGTCTTTGGGAATAATGTATTGCGGCTCGAAACTTTTCAAATCCACCCCCATCCGGTCCTCGGGCAAATCGGCAATATGCCCGTAGGACGAAGCCACGTCATAATCCTTGCCCAAATATTTTTTGATGGTCTTGGCCTTGGAAGGCGATTCGACAATGAGTAATTTTTTGGCCATAGTAATCCTGTCAAGTTAAAGAAACGGGGTTATAAGGAAAAAACCGAGCTTTTTGCAAAGCCCGGTTCTTTTTCGTCTAAATTAGTGAGCCGGTCTTCGGTACGACTTGGCAATGGTCTTGCGCCCGAAGCGCGACATGGCACAACGGAATCCGATGTCGTTGGTGGAAAGATATTGCGGCAAGAAACGACGCTTGGAAGGTTGCAACCAGTAGGCGCGGTCTTTCCACGAACCGCCTTTGTAAACGCGAACTTCGTTGTCAATCAAAGTGGTGCGGTTGTTGCTGCGGTCGAATTCACGAACCATTTTCCATTGCCCATTGATGGAATCCATATAAATGCGGTGTACCGGCGCATTGTACATACGCTTTTTGGTATCACCGGCCAAGGTGGTGGAATCCTCGGTAAAGTAACGGGACGATTGAATGTCGCCGTCCATATAGTCGCGGTTGTCGGCTCGGAAAAAGTTTTGACGCAAGTACAATTCTTTTTCGTCCACCAATTTGGTGGCGGGAGCGCCCGGCAATGCCTTATAAACAATCTTGCCGTTGGACAAGGTGTCGAAAGGAATACTGTCGGGGGTTATGACCACCAAATTACCGTCGGCATCAAAGGCCTTTTTGGTATAAATATTTCCGCGGAAATAATTGAAATCGCTTTGTTGGTCGTCGATGATAGGACGATAAACATCGGCCACCCATTCGTTTACGTTTCCGGCCATATCATAGAGCCCGAAATCATTGGGCGGATAGGTTTTGACCGGCGCAGTAATGTCGGCCGCATCGTCCGACCATCCGGCCAATCCGCTGTAATCACCGTCCGACATTTTGAAGTTGGCCAATTCCTTACCGCGGTTGCGTCCGCGTCCCAAGTACCGGGTAGCCGTTCCTTTCCAAGGATAAATATTACGGTTTTCCAAGCGGTTGTACGAACGGTTGCCAATGTCGGCCTTGGCGGCATATTCCCATTCGGCCTCGGTAGGGAGCCGGTATTTGGGATAGATGATGCCGGTGGAAATATTGGCCACATCCATACGTTCTTCTTTGCCGTCTTTGGTGCGCACTTTACGCACGGGAATATATTCGGTATTGCCGCCGAAAACCTGACCCGGATCGGTCAAGTAGGTTTGCGTGTTGAACGTGCCGTCGGCCGATTCGTTATAGATGGCATCTCGTTTCAGCTTTCCGCTACGAATCAGGCGCATTTCGTTTACGCGATCGGTGCGCCAGTTGGCATATTGCACCGCTTGCACCCAATTCACACCCACCACAGGATATTCGGCATAGGCAGGGTGGCGCAAATAATTCACCACCAAATCTTCCGAATAACTCAGCGGCGAACGCCAAACCAAAGTATCGGGCAATGCACCTTGATAAATTTGACGAAATTTGGGATCATCCTGCGGAAAAACGCGTTTGAGCCAATCCAAATATTCCAAATACATCATATTGGTTACCTCGGTCTCATCCATATAAAAGGATTGGATGTGCATTTCTCGCGGCATCGAATTCCATTCGTGCATAATATCATCTCCGCGATCGCCCATCGTAAAGGTTCCCCCTTCGATAAACACAAGTCCCGGAGCAAATCCTTGGTCCTGAAAATGCGTGTTATACTGAAAACCTCCGCGCGGGTCGTTGATGGGCATCCCCGTGGCACGGGAAACATTTTTGTTGGAGCAGGATTGCAATCCCGCAAGCAACAAACCGAGGCCCAAAAGCTTAATGAAACCGGTATATTTCATAATGTATAGATATATTTTTGTCTTTTTTTCCGTGTGCAAATATATGTATTTTTATATACACATCCGAAAAGCCCGAAAAACTTTTTTCGGAACATTAACGAAAAAATCACTTCCTTATTGCATCAATGGGATGCAAACGCGAGGCCTGCCAGGCCGGAAAAAAGCCCGCCACCACGCCCGTAAGCGCCGAAATCAACAAGCCCTTCAAAATCTGCGATTGCCGGTAAATCAACACAAAATCCGCGGCATGCGCATTGAACACCTTGACGATGAACAACACCAAAACCAAACCCAATATTCCGCCCACCAAAGCCAAAATAACCGCTTCGAGCAAAAATTCCGCCAGAATAAATCCCCGCTTGGCGCCCAAGGCCTTTTGAATGCCTATTTCGCGCGTGCGCTCCTTCACCGACACAAACATAATATTGGCAATGCCGAACGCTCCCACCAACAGCGAAAAACCGCCCAATATCCATCCGGCCAAGTTCAATACACGCATACTGCGCTTTACCATATCTTTCAGGAAATCAATGTTGTTGATATAAAAATTACTCTTTTCGCCGGGCTTCAACTTCCTGTAATTACGTAGCAACACCTCGATGCGGCCTTTCAAATCCTCCAAGGTGGCCTCCGAAGCCGGCTTGACCATAATGGTGGTATAAAACCTGCGCTGTCCGCCCGGCACCAATTTGCGCATGGTCAAATAGGGCACAAAAACCTTGTTGTTGGCCGGATTAACGGTTACCATGCCGCCTTCCTTTTGAAAAACCCCGATAACCTTGATTTTCTTCCCGCCGATTTGGATGTACTTTCCCAAAGGATTTTCCCCGCCGAACAAGGCATCGGCCACATCCCAACCTATCACCGCCACCGGCAGGCCTTTTTCACGTTCCAAGGCATTGTAAAACCGCCCCTTGTCCAGGTCGAAACTCATGATGCGGAAAATATTCCCCGCATCGCCCAGGAGCGAAGCCCGCACCTTTTCTTTCCCGTATTTGACGGCCATCCCCGGCACCACCATCCTGAAATTCAACTCGTCATAGAGCGTCGAATCCAATTTGCGTTGCAAAAAACGATATTCCTCGTAAGACGGCTTACGCATCCGCCGGATTTTGGCCCAGGGCTGATTGCCCATATTCTTGTAGTCGAACCTGTCTATATATAAGGTATTGTTGCCGAACTTACGCAAGGAATGAATCAAATAATTTTGCAACGAATCCACACCCACCAAAATGCTCACCACCGAAAAAATCCCAATACTCACCCCCAGCAGCGACAGGGAAGTGCGCAGCAGGTTGAGCTTCAAGGTGCGGCCCGTCAGGCGGATGACTTCCAAAAAAGCATCCCAACGCACGCGTAAATATGTCAGCAACTTATTCATCGTTTGCCGCCGGTTTTTTCGGAATACAATTTAGCAAAAATATCTTGCCGGTTCAGGGATTTTATTTTTTTTGGGGCGTGTCCCTCGCGCCCTTCGGGCGCTCGGGAAACCGGCCCTCCGCTACAATGTGGCTCGGGCACGCCGGTTTTTGTAACGCCGGCGGCGTGGTCTCTTGCGCTGCGAGCCCCCGCCGCCGGCACAAAAAAGGCGTCGTGCCCTTCGCCCCATTACCGCTCGGTCTGGCACGCGATACATTAAAATTAAAAGGAATTAAATTACATTTCGGCCTTAATATCATCTATTAATTTAGACAAAGGCCGAACATAATTTTGCAAGCCAACATGCCTACTTGCGCGCAACAATATTCTACTATCATCCGGCAAATAAAATACATGCCTTTGACTACCCAAACGGGTCAATTTATCATCGGATAAGTCTTCGTCGTAAACCAAAATATGGTATAATTGTTTAATCTTGTAATTGCTCAATATTTGTGCTTCGGCACTACTGAGTTGTTTCCATCTTTCCCTTATTGTGCGCTTGCATGATATGCCAATAAACCATTTATCCTTTGTTTTTATCCACTTATCCACTTCAATATCCGCTCTAAAATGTTCCGGCCCTTGACTTGAAGGTATTTTATAAAAATCTAAAATAAATGATGTTACATCTTCAAGACTACCTCCTGCCCTTGTTTTACGTTTTTGAGCAACTCTTCGTTCAAATTCCTGCACAAAAGCGGTATAAACAATATCTTTATCATGCGGTGTAAAAGGATATTCCTGTTCCAAAATAATACGAAGCGCTCCGAATGCTCTTACAATTTCCATTCGCTCAGCCGTAAGAGATCCTTTTACACCCAAATCGTCCCACAACTTAACCACCAACCCCAATCCTTTTTCACCATGTTTTTTAAGATAAGCACGAGCAATATCTTGGGCAAAAATTTTATCATCACTTGGAACATTTGCCAGAGCATTATTAATTGGAAGCATAATATGATCACAAGTAAAAAGAAACACCTCCATCTCTATGGAAGTTGTTATTTCTTTTTCTAAATCTGTTATTAAATGTTCTATACGTTTTATCCTCGAACGTGCACGGCTAAATCGTTCTTTTAAAATTTGAGAAAGCACTTCTTTTTGAAGGGTCAAAATTTCCAGATCAGACAAATCAGTTGCACTCTCTTTTATAGTCTTTAAAGATGCCGAAAGATATGATATCAATTTACTGTCTTTCCCAATACCGCCATATTTATCGGTATTAATTAGCATCCGTGCAAACCAATAGGTTTTATGCCAAGGGCTTAAATTATTTATGTTGGACATTATCAAAATTAAATTTTAGTTCGGTCAAATATTCTTTAATCCTTTTATTAGCCATATCTACATATTCACGGGCAATTTCAATGCCAATAAAATTCCGTTTATATTTTAGTGCCGCAATAGCTGTTGTGCCCGAACCCATAAATGGGTCCAAAATAATTTGAGCAGTTGTTGACGATACAATTCGCTCAATCAAACTCAAAGGGAACGGAGCCGGATGTGGATTTTTTGTTTCTTGCATGAATTCCCACACATCTCCATGTCGATTGGCCTTTGGAGCCAATTTAAATTTCTTTTTGGCTATCAAATAAATAACCTCATATGTTGGCAAAAAATAACCAGGATTAAAATTTATTCCACCTTTACGTTTCCATATTATTATTTGACGTACAGGAAACCCAGACACAATATCCGATCTATCTTGTAATAATCCTCCTTGAACCCGCCATTTATGATTATAAAAAATTGCTCCGTCATCTTTAAGTAAACGCATCATTTCTGTTAAACAATCTCTTTGCCACTTTACGTATTCTTCATGTGGCATAGCATCATTATGCGTGGCATATCCGTGAACAAGCCGTGCATTTTGCCATTTACCTTTATTGGGATTTTTCAAACCATTACCAGTGGAGTTCTTTATATTGTAAGGCGGCGATGTTATGACCAAATCGATGCTTTTTTCAGGCATCGAACGCATAACTTCCAAACAATCGCCAGGGATAATTTTATTTAAAAATTTTTCAATCAAAATTTTCTCCTTTTTGTAATAGCACAAAATTAATAATAATTTGTTCGCCATAAAATTATTGTTTAAAAATACCTTTGTAAGATATTCCCAATCTGAATATACATATCAAAAAAAACCGCCCCCTTGCGGGAACGGCTTTATCTTTTCAAGTTAAAAAATACACTTGTCAGGCCTCGGTTTGCGAAACGATGTGAATGTATTTTCGTCCGCCCCGTTTGGTTTCGAACCGGACCACACCGTCAATGGCGGCATGAATCGTGTGATCCTTGCCCATATAGGTGTTTTTGCCCGGATGAAATTTGGTGCCGCGCTGACGCACGATAATGTTTCCGGCAATGGCTTTTTGCCCGCCGTAAATCTTGACGCCCAGCCGTTTACTTTCCGACTCGCGTCCGTTCTTGGAACTACCTACACCTTTCTTATGTGCCATAATCTTAAATTTTCAAATTATTCGCGACCTCCGTTCAGTTGGTCTTGCAAAGCTTTAAGCTCGTCCCATTTGCCTTCGGCAGCCAGTTGGGCCTGTTTGGGCCAGGTGTCGGGATTGTGCATAGCATAGCGTTTGCCGCCTTTTTCCACCAACAATTGACGAATGTCATCGGGATTGGCTTTGGCCAATTTGGCAAAGGTGTCAATGCCCGCATCGGCCAAAATTTGCGCAATTTTAGGCCCGATTCCTTCGATTTTTTTCAAATCGTCGGCTTTGGCCTTTTGGGTTTTGGGCTTGGCGGCCGCTTTTTTGGGAGCGGCTTTGGGTTTTTCCGCTTTTGCGGGAGCCGCCTTTTTGGACTCGGCTTTTTTGGCTGCCGCTTTCTTGGGTTCGGCCTTTTTCGTTTCGGCCTTGGCCGCTTTAAATCCCTTGGTCAAGATGTCCTCCACCTGAATTTGGGAGAGCAGTTGTCGATGTCCGCGTTTTACGCGGTAACCTTTACGTCGTTTTTTCTTGAAAACGATCACTTTGTCGCCTTTCAAATGGCGCAGGATTTTGGCCTTGACGGCCGCACCCTGTATAGCCGGGGCGCCAACGTTGATTTTACCGTCGTCGGCAAGCAAAAGCACCTTGTCGAAAACCACTTCGGCACCTTCGTCTTGCGGCAAACGGTGAACATACAAACGTTGGTCTTTGCTCACTTTGAATTGTTGCCCTGCTATCTCTACAATTGCAAACATAAATCTGGGGTTTTCCTATTGGCCTGCAAATATACAAAATTTCTTTCACAAGCCAATCCGCCCCCCTTAGCGAATGTGCGGACAACCGTAGCGGTAAACCCGCTGCCTGCAATCGAAATTGAAGCCCAGCGTAATTTGATGAAAACCGCCTTGCGAAAAAGTATTTTGGGCCAATTGATGCGTATAAACATAGGCCAATATAAACCGTCCCGAATAAAAACCGATTATGGGCGTGATGTCCATCAACGGACTCGTGGCGGCCGAATTCAAATAATTGCGATACGAAAATCCGTAAAAGAAAGCCCCGTTGGCCAAATCGTGATAGAATTTCAAATTACCGTCCACAATCAAGGCCTTGGAATAATCCTTATACTGCACCAACACCGAAGGTTCCACATGAAAACCTTGATGCTTGCCGAAAAAATAACCCATGGTGCCCACATAATTGCGCAAATTCACATTTTCAAGCCCCGGCGTATAAAGCCCCCGCGGCATCAACAACAAATTTTTGACCGATGCCAGCAAAAAGAAATTCTCCAAATGATAGGCCATGCCCACATCCACATTGAAATAACCCGAACTCTGCATGGTGTAGGCAATCACCGGATCAAAATCGTTCGGGTCAAAAGCCGATTGATCCAACTGATTGAGCACATACATGGCGCTGATGCCGAAGGACAATTTATTGAGCACCTCCTTTTGGCTGAGCAAAATATGTTGAGCAAACGCCATTTGAATGCCCTTTTGGCTGTGGTAGCCGTTTCGGTCGTTGAACAAAATCACGCCGAAACCCGAACTTTTGCCCAAATGCGCACTCAAACTCAGGGTTTGCAACATGGGAAAATCCTTGACTCCGCTCCATTGCATCCGTCCGGTAAACCGCACCTTGCTACAAGAGCTGGCCCCGTTCATGGCCGGATGAATCAAGCTTAAATTATCGGTCAAATAATCGTAGTAAATGGGAATGCCTTCCTGAGCATATCCTTTGTATCCCGATACAAGAAAAAGTATGCTTAGCAGTATAAAAAATCGTCTCATCTCGCCCTCTTAAATGTTTTGATTTAATGCCACAAGATATAAAAAATTTTTAATGGAAAAACGAATCCACGAATTCCAATTTATCGAACTCTTGCAAATCGTCCGCACCTTCGCCCACACCGATGTATTTGACCGGCACCGAGAGTTGGTCCGAAATGCCGATAACCACGCCGCCTTTGGCCGTGCCGTCCAGCTTGGTTACTGCCAAAGCCGTAATGTCGGTGGCTTCGGAAAATTTTTTGGCCTGTTCATAGGCATTTTGCCCCGTGGTGCCGTCCAGCACCAACAAAATTTCGTGCGGCGCTTCGGGCAATAGTTTTTGCATCACCCGCTTGACCTTGGTCAATTCGTTCATCAAATTCACCTTGTTGTGCAAACGTCCGGCCGTGTCGATCAAAACGATGTCGGCATCGTTGTGCAAGGCGTGGTGCAACGTATCGTAGGCCACCGACGCCGGGTCGGAACCGGGTTTTTGTTTGATGAGTTTGGCACCCGTGCGTTCGGCCCAAATGCCCAATTGGTTGATGGCCCCGGCCCGGAAGGTATCGGCCGCGCCGATAACCACTTTTTTGCCTTCGTTGCGGAATTTATGGGCCAACTTGCCGATGGTGGTGGTTTTCCCCACACCGTTCACCCCCACGACCATAATCACGTAGGGTTTGGTGTTTTCGGGCGTATATTTTTGATTTTCCGGTTCGTTTTCGGCCAGCAACGCCGCTATTTCCTCGCGCAAAATCCGGTTCAGCTCCGCCGTGCCCAAATATTTTTCACGCGCCACCCGCGCCTCTATCCGGTCGATGATTTTCAAGGTGGTATCCACGCCCACATCCGAAGTGATGAGCACTTCCTCCAATTCGTCCAAAACATCTTCGTCCACCTTGGATTTGCCGGCAACGGCTTTGCTCAGTTTTTCGAAAAACGATTTTTTGGTTTTCTCCAAACCCTTATCGAGCTTTTCCTTCTTTTCCTTCGAAAAAATACGTTTAAAAAGGGCCATACATTACATATATTTATAAGCGATGCGAAATTTACGAATTTTCCGGCACAAAAAAACCGCACCCCTTTTTGCCAGGAATGCGGCGGTCGTTTTTTGCTTTCCGGCCGGGCCGGCGTTTATTTTTTTACATAAGTTTTGGCCTCGTCGGCATTCATGATTTTTTCTTCGAACGTATATCCGCCCGTCTTGGGATTTTTGACGGCCCGGATCACCTTGGTCCATTTTTTGGAACCCTTTTGCAGTGTAGCAACTACTTTCTTAGCCATGACGTAAAGGTTTTACTTGATTTCGCGATGAATGGTATGCCGTTTCAGAATGGGATTGTATTTACGCAATTCCAAACGTCCGGGCGTGTTTTTCTTGTTTTTCGTCGTAATGTAGCGCGAAGTGCCCGGAAGCCCCGATTTTTTGTGTTCGGTGCATTCCAAAATCACTTGCACGCGGTTGCCTTTTTTCTTTGCCATTTCCCTTAGATTTTACGAGTTAAATATCCTTTTTCACGCGCTTGCTCAATGGCTTTCTTAACGCCTATTTTGTCGATGAGTTTCAATCCCGCTTTGCTCACTTTCAAGGTAACCCAACGGCCTTCTTCGGGAATATAAAAACGTTTCTTGAACAAGTTTACTTTGAACTTGCGCTTGGTCAGGTTGTGAGCGTGCGACACGTGATGCCCGCTCATGGCCCGCTTTCCGGTAATCTCACAAACTTGCGCCATAATGCGTCCTTTTACTTTTTTCGGACTGCAAAGTAACGATATTTTCCGGTTTTTTCCAAATGCTTGTCGCCAAGCCGATTTTTCGGCCGCTCCACCCCCGAAATTCAATGCCGCTCCACCAATAAACTCCCGCCGTCTATGCTTTCGTCCCGGAAATTTTTAAACCCCTGCGCCTTCAACATACGGATAACTTCACCCCGCAAAACGCCCTTGCCTTTGCCGTGAATAATCCCGAACCGCGGAACCTTATCCCGCTTCATCCGGCCCAAAAACAAACGCAATTCCTCCAATTGACATTCCAAAATCATATCCGCGGGCATTTTCCGGCAAGCCGGCAACTTCTCGGCATGCAAATCCAACACGGGCATATTTTGTTTTCCCTTCGGTTTCGGTGGGCTCGGCTTTCCCACGGGCTTACGAATATCCAATGGCCCCAAAGGCACCAATTCGTCCATAGCATATTCATCGATAAATCCGTCCTCGTCCTTCACCACCAAAGTATCCGGCCGGATGGCTATTACCCTACCCGTCCAATCGCCGTCCACGGGCGAACATCGATCGCCTATTTCCCACTTATGCTTCATGCCGGTTCGTCCAAAATATCACGAATGATTTCCCAAGCATAATCCAACTCGCGCCTGCCAATGGTCAAGGGCGGAGTCAGCCGGACGGCGCGCGGTTCGTAGAGTAGCCAAAACAAAATCACGCCACGCTCCAAGGCACGCCTCACAAGCCGGTCGGCACGGCGCTTGTCCGGCATCATCAGGGCCAGCATCAGGCCGCGCCCACGGATTTCTTCAATCAGCGGATGCTTGAATGTTTGCCGGATGTATCGCTCCTTTTCCAAGGCCTTGCGGGCCAAGTCCGATTTTTGCAACTGCCTGACCGTTTCCGCCGCCACGGCATTCACCACCGGATGCCCGCCGAAGGTCGTAATGTGGCTCATGGGCGGCTCGGTCAATGTCCGGGCAATTTCGTCCGAAGTATGAAACGCCCCTATGGGAAATCCGCCGCCCAAGGCCTTGCCCGTAATCAAAATATCGGGCACTACGCCGTAATGCTCAAAACCGAACATCCGGCCCGTGCGCGCAAAACCCGTTTGAATTTCGTCCAAAATAAGCAGGGCACCCGTTTCGTCGCATCGCTTGCGCACCTGTTGCAAATAATCGTTTTCCGGTTCCACAAAACCCGCGCCGCCTTGGATGGTTTCCAGGATTACCGCCGCCGTCCGCCGGTCGATGTGTTCCAAATCTTCGGACCGGTTGAAGCGGATAAATTCCACGCCGGGAATCAAGGGTGCAAACGGCCGTTTACGGGCTTCGTAACCCATTACCGACAGCGAGCCCTGCGTATTGCCGTGATAGGCAAGCCGCGCCGCCACCACCTTGGGCCGGCCCGTAAATTTCTTGGCCGTTTTCAGGGCCGCCTCCGTGGCTTCGGTGCCCGAATTGACCGGATACATTTTGCTTAGCCGCGCAGGCAATACGGCCGCCATTTCCCGGGCCAGTTCCACCTGCGGTTCCTGAACGAATTCGCCGTAAACCATCGTGTGCCAATAACGGTCCAACTGCCGGCGCGCCGCTTCTATCAACGCCGGATGCCGGTGCCCCAAAGGAAGGGCCGACACGCCCGCCACCAGGTCCAAATAGGCCTTCCCGTGCCGGTCGTAAATCCAACTTCCGCGCGCATAGGCGGGCTCAACGCCCATAGGTTCCGGCCCCGTGGGAATTTGATAGCGGAAATAATCGTCCCTTAGCGACATAGCTTGGCATTTCGGCATAACAAAGCTACTAATTTTCGGGCATTGGCGGTTATTGATGTTTTTTTGGGGGGCGCCTGCCCGCACCCGTTCACACAGCCGCAGGCCTGCACGTTGTTTGTCCTGCGACGTGTTCACGGGGCGGGCACCGGGCTGTCCGCTCGAATGCAGCTTGTCGGCTCGCTGCTTTTGCGCGGGCGCGCGTGCGTGGGGCTTCCTCCGGTCGCCTCGTATGTTTGCAGCATGAAAAATTTTATAATTTTGTTTACATCCGAAACAAAAGGGAAAGAAGGTAAGAACCCTGGTCGACTAGGTACGTTTAACGATACCGTGGCGGAGAAATTTTTCTTACCTTCTTTC
>WGAP01000150.1 GCA_015494775.1 Flavobacteriales bacterium
ATTTATGACCGGGTTGCAAATGCGGTGCCAGGTCGATGGATGCTTCGCCTTTTTCGTTCGGTTTTAAGGTCATAACGGTTTTGAGTTTCCCATCATTTCCCGCCAGTTCGGTAATCAGAACCAACACATTGATGTGGCGGTAGTCCAAACCCTCTCCGCTCACTTTTACTTCCACGGGCCAGCCTTCAAAGCCCTTGTTTTCGTCCCAATTCCATTTGACGCCGAAGGCGGCGCTCGGGGTCAGGTTGCGGGACATCATCACCACAGGGCCAAAATCGGAGGCCGTTTCCCAACGTCCGTGCGGCATACCGGACAATTCAAAAACATTTTCATAGCTGTTCATACGTTTGTTGAATGCCGAATGCACAGCATGGAAACTTCGTTTATGATTTCCTTGCACCAACGAAATATCTTGTATGGCCCGATCCGACCAAATCACCAACTGATAATCGTCGCCGTCGTTTTCCACGTCAAACGAAATTTTACCGTTGTTCGATGCACCGATATAGCCGTTGCTCAAATAAATCGGATGAGCCGTTACGCCCGTGGTGGTTACGGCGCCTGCTTTGTCCTGTTGCGGTTGCGATGCCGGACGGTAATATCCGTAAAGGCCGTAATGCAGGTAAGGTGCCGCTTCGCGGTCGAAATGGCCTTCGCCCGGATCCCAAAGCGAAGTGTGGTTGGCATCGTGCATGGTGATGTAATTACTGTCGCCTGCGCCGGGTGTAAGGGCGGGCGAAGCGTTTTGATCGACCACTCGTTGGGCACGGTAAACGGCGATGAAACCGTCGTTTTCGGTGTGCCAATTGCGCCAACCCGAATTGAACCAATCCCATTCCCAGTAGGCATCGTAATAAGCTCCGGCCGAATGGTGAAAGCCGTTGCCCACGTAGCAGAAATACCATTTGTTTTCGTAGCAAGGATCATCGGACTGATGGGCCCACCAACGGGTGGTATTGTCTTCGATCATATTGCGGCGCGTGTAGGATGCACCGTTTGGATTGTAGTAGTTGCGGAACGTGCCGTTGGATGTGATGTTCCAGGACTGTGCCCAGTTGTGGAATTCCTGCACCGATGCACTGGTAAGCGAAAATCCGTTCAAATACCACATGGCTATCCAAGGAATGCCCATCCACGACAGCGAAGCGCCCACATCGGCCACGCGCGAACCTTTGAGCGGCGAGCCGAAGGTGTAAACGGCATCCACTTTTTCGTAGCCGAAACTGGGAATTCCGCTTTGATAGGGATTTTCACCGTAAAGAGCCCGTTCGGAGTCCATACCGCCTTTGCTGTGGGCGGCAATACTTACCGTAGCGCAATGAAAATGCGAAGTAATGCGGTCGATCATACGTTTGAGCAATTTCCCGTTGGCTTCGGGCGTGCCCGTGGGGTCGAGTTGTACGAAGGCCGCTTGCAGGTGATGGCGTTTGACGCTTTCGATATTGGCTTCGAACGAACCGGAAAGTTTGCCCAAAATACCGTGGACAAACACCACCGGCGTGTAGGTGTTGTAGGCCGAATAGCCCGTAGGATAAATGATGGTGCCCGGCGTATCGTATTGAGTGGGCAAGCCGCCGTTGGCATCGAAATAATACTCTCGGATGTTTTGAGCGCTGAGTCCCGTTACCCAGGCGAGCATCAGGACGAGCAGAAGGGCTTTTTGTTTCATTGATGTGTTTTTAGGATTTTCGGAAGGCAATATATAAAAAAATATGATAAGTTGAAATTTTCGGGCGCCCCGGCGGGGATAATTATGAATTCTAAATTATGATTTTGAATTGATTTTTCAATGACTTATAGTTCATTTTGATAAAAAAATAATGCGGCGGTGGCCCGCCGGAAAAAAGCCGGGACGGCCGTAGCCGGCCCGGCGACCGCCGAAGCGACCGCAGGCGCGAAGCGCCAAGAGGCGCTGAGGCTCGCGAGGAGATGCCGTAGGCGGCTCCGATGCGTGCGGAGCAAGACCGAAGGGCTTGCGGAGCCGCGAAGGGAAACAAGGCGCAGCTTTGGCGTCGGCCCATGAAAGCCGCAGGTTCCCGGAGCCGCGGAACAAGACAAGGGGCGCCGGCGCCGCGCGTAAGCGCGGGGCCGGCGGCGCAAAAACGGCGGGATTTCCTTTCCAAGGTGTCGAATAACCGGTAAATCCCGCATCAAAGCTTTTAGCTAAATTTTTGCGCCGCCGGCAGCGGAATTTTATTCCGCCGCCGGCGCCCCGACGGCTTGTGGAGCCCGCGTAAAAGCCCGAAGGGCTTTGGAGCGGAAAACATTAAAAAATAATCACTGAAATCCGAAATTTATTCATAAAAAAGAAATATTTTACTCCGATTTCGCGGAAAAACCTTGATGATTTGCACTTTTTTCGCAGGAATTGATTAGCTTTGGTCAAGATAAAATCCGATAAGATGAAAAAATTCCGCTTTTTATTGCTTTTGTATTTTGCTTTCGTTTTCCTCGGGGCTTCGGCCCAGTGGGACCCTTTTCACGATGCGCCCGGTGCACAACGTCCTGCGGGACAAACCCGCTATGGCGACCGCATCCTCCGCATCATACGGGCTTCGGATGCCTATTGGGCCGGGCACGACCGCTTGGTCAGAGGGAACGGTGTTAAGCCCTACGAACGCTGGAAATACCTTTGGGAAGATTACGGTGTGATGAACGTTAATCCGGCCCGGGCTTGGCGCGAAGCGGTGCGTAACGAAGCCCGCCCGGCCACCGACGACAGCAACTGGCAATTGTCGGGAACCACGGCCTACACCACGTCCGGCGACGAAGGAAAAGGCCGGGTTTGCGCCATCCTTATCGATGACCAAAATCCGCAAATCATCTATGTGGGCGCACCTGCGGGCGGCTTGTGGAAATCCACCGACGGCGGTCAAAACTTTACGCCGCTGACCGATGATTTGCCCACGCTGGGCGTGTCGGCCATTGCGCTGGACCCTTCGGATCACAATACGATTTACATCGGCACGGGCGACGACGATGCCCGGGTAACGCCTTCCTATGGCGTTTACAAGTCCACCGACGGCGGGCAAACCTGGACCAACCTGACCCCTTCGATGACCACGCTGGATTATGTGTCGCAAATCATCGTCAACCCGTCCAATGGCAATGAAATAGTTTTTGCATCGAGCGATGGCGTTTACAAGTCCACCGACGGCGGACAAACCTGGACGCAAACCCTGAACGCCGAAATACGCGAAATGCGCATGAAACCCGGTAATTTCAATTACCTGTATGCCGTTTCCAACGACCGCTTTTATCGCTCCACCAACGGTGGAAACAGTTTTTCCTTGGTTGGTTCGGGCCTTCCCTCATCGTCCAACGTTACGCGTTATGTGATGGACGTAACACCCGCGGCACCCGACAATGTTTACGTTTTGGCTACCAACGGCAGCAATTTCGTAGGTTTTTACAAATCCACCAACAACGGTTCGTCGTTTAGCCGGACGGCCGCCAACGATGCGTTGGACCACACGCAGCAAACCTGGTATGACCTGGCCATGACCGTGTCGGACACCGACCCTAATGTTATTTTCCTGGGCGAAATGAACCTGTGGAAATCCACCAATGGCGGTGCATCGTTTTCCAAATGGAACGATTGGGACACCATGGACGATAAATATACCCATGCCGATATTCATTTTTTGGAATATTACGGAAACACCTTGGTTGTGGGTTCCGACGGCGGCGCCTATTTGAGCACCGACAACGGAACGCATTTCCAAAACATCAACGACGGTTTGGCTATTAGTATGTTCTACCGTATTTCGGCCTACAAAGACGCTAATGCCGAACATATCTACGGCGGATTGCAAGACAACGGCGGCATTGCCAAACAACCCGACGACCATTGGAACATCTACCACGGAGCCGACGGTATGGACAATGCCCTCAATCCCACCGACCCGCAAACCGCTTACAGTTTTATTTACTACGGAATTTATCTCAATGTAACACAAAACGGCGGGCTAACCACTGCCGGCGGTTATTACGGACCGTCCTACGGCAATTGGGTAACACCCTTGGCTATGAGTGCCGGCGGTGAACTTTTTGCCGGATTCAATAAGGTTTACAGACTCACGGGCGGCGGTTGGCAGTCGGTAACCAATAATGCGTTTTCGGGAAACATCGACATGTTGTATTGTCATCCTGCGAATGCCAATGTGATGTATGCCGCGGTAAACCAGGTGTTATACAAAAGCACCGACGGCGGGGCAAATTTTTCCCAACTCCATCATTTCTCCTACAATGTTCGTGCCGTTACCCTTAATCCGCAAAACGGAAAGATTTGGGTAGCCGCCGGAAGCCATGTTTACGAAAGTACCGATGAGACCAACTGGACCGATATTTCCGCGGGTTTGCCGGCCGATATCACCATTCATGACATTGTTTATCATCCGTACAGCCCCAACGAAACCCTTTATTTGGCCAACGATATCGGCGTTTACCGCAAGACCTCGGGCAACAATTGGGAAGCATTTCACAACAACTTGCCGCATACCCTTTGTATGGATTTGGAACTGGCCGGCGACGAAGGCAAATTGTGGGTGGGAACCTATGGCCGCAGCACTTGGGTAACCGATGTGCCGGCCTATCATCCCGACGACGATGCCAAGGTTGTCATGGACGGCACGTCCGGCATGTATTGCGGTTCGCTTCAAAACGTGGATTTTAGCGTTATCAATAACGGAAACAACGACATAACGCATTTTACCTACAATTGGGACATCAACGGCGAAACGGGCAATGCTTCCTGGAACGGAACCTTGCAAAGCGGCGATACGCTCCCCTTGACCATTACTTTGAACACACCCGTAAGTTTGGGTACGGTTCCGGTGCACATTCAGGTTCAATATACCGGCGACCAAAATACGCAAAACAATACGTTGGATTACACACTGACGGTCAATAAAAGCGAAAGTACTTCGTTTAGCTACGACTTCGAATCGCCTTCGCACGAACTGCTCACGCAAACCCTTCCTTCGGGCAACCTGTGGGAAAGGGCGCACCCTGCCGGCTCGGTATTGAATGCGGCGGCCTCGGGAACCAAGGCCTATTGTACCGATGCCGATGCCCACTATCCCGACCAAACCACGGCTTACTTGTACGTGCCTTGCCTTGATTTTTCGCAAGTAACATCCGCCACATTGGGCTTTGATATGGCGTTCGATATCGAACAGGATTGGGATGCCTTTTATGTGGAATATTCCACCGACGGTGCTACTTGGAACACATTGGGTACCAATTCCGACCCTGCTTGGTACAACAGCAACACGGTTCAAGGCGTTTGCCAAGGCGCCCAATGGACCGGAACCGACGCCCAAATCCGCCATTACAGCCACAGCTTGGATTTTCTGGCCGGCGAACCGCGTGTTTATTTGCGTTTTGTAATGGCATCCGACCAATCGGTTAATAAGGAAGGCGTGATGCTGGACAATTTGCAGGTGGATATGCAGTTGGATGTGGGAAAAACGCCCTGGCAAACTTACTTGCAAATCTATCCCAACCCCACCGACGGCCTTGTGTTTGTCAAAACCCGCCGCCAAACCCGCATCGAGCAATACCGCCTTATGGATTTGAGCGGAAAATCTTTGTTGGAAAGTCATTTTGCACAACCCCAAGCCGCCTTGTCCGTGGACCTGCACGCCCTTCCCCACGGCGCCTATTTGTTGGAACTGAAAACCAACCGCGGATTGATGCACAGCAGGATTATCAAGCGATAGCAATGGTTAAATGCGAAAAGGCCGTCCCTATGGGGCGGTCTTTTTATATTCGGGCGCCCGGCCGCTCGGGTTCGACGGCGCTGCCGCAGCGCCGAAGGCGCTGAGCGGACGCTTGCCGTCCGCTGCGGGCTATCGCCCGCCGGCGGCGCCAACGCCAAGCGTATCGGCCGGCGGAGCGGCCTCACGCTTGGCGGCCCTCACGCGTTGCAGCAAGCGTAAAATGTCGGATAAGTCGAAGTTATTATTGTCGAGAACAAAGCCGGCAATCCGAAGGCATAGCCGTAGCTATGGCGAGGATTGTCAATGCCGTAATCGGCAAAAAGAACAAGACTTGGTGTGAATGTTTTATGCTTGCTACAACGCCAGGCGCCCGCCGGGCTGTCCGCTACAATGCGGCTCGGCAAATGCCGGTTTTTTGGAGCCGTCCAAAAAAATCCTTTCAATTGATAGAAAATGATTGGGGGGTTAGCATTCTGGATTGCCGAATGCCTAAAACCGGTCAAGGCATCAAGCCCATTTTGGTTTTGATGCCTTTTTCGTTCGTATTTTTAGGGAGAATTTACCGGGGAATACCCGGATTTTAGGTGGCCGGAGATAATTTACCCACCGTATTAACTGTTATCAACCATTTCCATAG
>WGAP01000151.1 GCA_015494775.1 Flavobacteriales bacterium
ATCCAGGCGTCGGCGGCGGCGATTTTGAGCGTTTTTTTTGCCAAAACGGCGGTTCCCGGGGGTAAATCGGGCCGGTTATTGTCGATGCCGGCCGAATAAATATACCATTTTTCGGCTTGGTTTTTTCTCACGGCTTGTGTCCAAGCGCCCGGATAAGGTGAAAGCCCGCGAATGAGCCGTTCGATTTCGGCAGCGGGCCGGTTCCAACGGATGCGGGTGTTTTCCTTGGTCAGTTTGGGGGCGGGATGGGGTGAGGGAATATGGGCTTGTTTCCGCGTTTCGACTTTTCCGGCAGCCAGCATATCGAGGGTTTGCAGGGTGAGCCGTGCGCCGGTGTGCATCAGTTTGTCGTGAAGGGTGCCGGCGGTTTCGTCCGGGGCGATGTCCACGGGGATTTGGGCGATGATTTCGCCCGTGTCAATGCGGTCGTCGATAAAAAAGGTGGTAACGCCCGTTTGTTTTTCGCCGTTGATGATGGCCCAATTGATGGGCGCGGCGCCGCGATAATCGGGCAGGAGGGAGGCATGCAGATTAAAGGTGCCCAGCGGCGGCATTTCCCATACCGCGCGCGGCAGGATGCGAAAGGCCACCACCACAAATACATCGGCGTTCCACGCACGCAACTTTTCCAAAAAGTCCGGGTCTTTCAGCTTGGCGGGTTGGAGCAGGGGCAATTGTTTTTCCACAGCCAAGCGTTTGACGGCCGAAGGCCGCAGTTTGCGTCCGCGTCCGGCGGGTTTGTCGGGCGTTGTTACCACGCCTGCCACGTGGTGCGGACTGTGAAGTATTTCCTGCAACACGCCGGCGGCGAAATCCGGTGTGCCGAAAAAAACGATTTTCAGGCCTTGTCGGTTCATGCAAAAGATTTGCGGGGTTACGGCCCAAAATTAAAGGGATTTCGGCACGCGGCAAAATGCGGAGGGATGGGGTTTTGCTGCAATATGTTTATTATTTGGCTTTTTGGGCCTTTTTCAACATTAAAAATAAAACCAGTACGAAAAGCAAATTGAACATTCCGGGTAGCCAAAAATGGATGGGTTTCAATGCATTTATGGATTTTTTATCCAAGAGAAGCCCCACAGTCCAAACGAGTTCGAGAAGGAGCCAAATAAACACGAGATATTTACCATAGTTTTTGATGTATTTACCGGATTCGTTCCACCAGAAAAAAATCGTCAAGATGGTTCCGACTGTTATGGCCTGACTAAGGCAGTTCGTAGTACCTTTATCGGGATTGACAAGCAAGCATGTAACAAGATAAACAACAAAGAAGATAATCCCGCTTAGCCAAATTGGAATTTTTCGGTTGGGTTTTGTTTGGTTCATAAACGGAATTTTGTTACAAAAATAATAAAAATGCAGAATGCCCGCGCCAGGGATGGGAGCGGTTATGCGCGGGCGGCGCGCCGTAGGCCTGCCGTGGCGGCGGGGCGACCAGCAGGAAGCCACGTCCGCCACGCTTGCAGGGCAAGAGCGGGCCGCCTGCGCATTTGAGCGGACAGCCCGGCCGGCGCTGTGTGAGGAAAGGTGGCCGGCGAGGGCGTTCCGCCGTCCCGAAGACGGCCACCTGCCGCCGCCGCGGCGCGCGGAAGCGCGCCGGCGGATTGCCGAAGGCAAGCCGCGCGGGCATTCGCCCGCCGGCGGCGGCCCGAACACATAGCGGCGGGGCGCCCAAAAACAAAAAAATACTGGCATAAAATGCTTAACTTCGTAACGACTTTTAACCAAGAGATTTGCCATGCTGACCAAATTGTTTTCGGCCGAACAAATCCGGCATATCGACGCCGAAACCATTCGACGCCAAGGCATAAAATCGCACGAATTGATGGAACGGGCGGGCTTTGCGTTGTTCAAGGCCATGTTGCCCTACTGGCAGCCGGACCGGCGGGTCGTGGTGCTGGCCGGGCCGGGGAATAACGGCGGCGATGGCCTGGTCATTGCCCGTTTGTTGCACGAGCGGGATTATCCGGTGGCGGTGCGCATTGTGCGGTTTACGAACAAGATGTCGCCGGATTTTGCTTTGAATTTGTCCCGCCTGGAAGCGACGGGCGTGGAAGTGCGGGATTTCGACGGCCGCTTGCCCGAGGCGGATTTGTATGTGGACGCCTTGTTCGGTACGGGACTGAACAGGCCTGCGGCGGGCATTGCGACCCAAGCCATCGAAGCGCTCAATGGGAGCGATAAACCGGTTTTGAGCATTGATATTCCTTCGGGATTGTATGCCGACAGATTAAACGGGCCTGACGATCCGGTGGTTAAGCCCGCGCGGGTTTATACCGTTCAGTTTCCTAAAATCTCGTTTTTCTACGCCGAAAATGCGGTGTTTGTTCCGGTTTTTCAAACGGTGGACATCGGTTTGGATGCGCATGTGATGGCGCAAACGGCATCGGATGTTTACATGATTTCGGGATGGCGGGATTGGATGCCTGCACGTGCAGCGAATGCAGCCAAATGGGACTTCGGTCATGCCGTGCTCGTGGGCGGAAGCCGGGGCAAGGTGGGTTCCATTCGTTTTGCGGCCAAGGCGGCGCTTCGCATAGGCGCGGGTTGGGTTACGGCCCACGTGCCGGCGGATTTGGTGAACATTCTGCAAACGGCCGACCCCGAAATTATGGTTACTGCGGGAAAAACGCCGGGTTTTCTGACCGATTTTCCTGTGCCCGAAGGACGAAATGCCTATGGCATAGGGCCGGGATTGGGCACGGACGGCCAAACCGCGGCGGCCTTGGCATCCTTCCTTGAAAAGGCCGACAGGCCCGTGGTCATCGATGCCGACGGGTTGAATATTTTGGCGCAAAATCCCGAAATGTTGGAACTGCTTCCGGCCGGCAGCATTCTTACGCCGCATGCGGGCGAATGGGAACGCTTGGCCGGGCCGTGGGAACATACGCCGGAAAAATGGGAACAAGCCCGCGAATTTGCCGGAAAATATGGAATTGTTTTGGTGCTCAAAGGGCGCTATACGGTCGTTACCGACGGCCGTGAGATACGTATCAATCCTTCGGGAAATGCGGCCTTGGCCAAGGCCGGTTCGGGCGATGTGCTTACGGGGATGATTACGGGACTTTTGGCCCAAGGCGTTGCGCCCTTGGATGCCGCATCGGCGGCGGTGTATATGCACGGTCAAATAGCCGATGAGTGGGTGCGCGGACAAAATGATTTTGCCCTAACGCCGCAGGATTTGATCAAGGGATTGGCCTTTGTGGGAAAATCTTTATTATGTAATGTAAGGGTTTGAGCGTCGGGGTGAATTAATTTTATTGCCGCTTGTATTACGATGTGCTCCTCTGTGGTTTAATTTTTTACCTAATCTATGGTTTTAATTCTTTTACCACAGAGTTTAACGGAGTTTGAAACAGAGTAACACAGAGTTTTTTTAAATTTCAAATTTTTAGTCTGTGCGACTCTGTGAAATTTCCTCTGTGCGACTCTGTGGTTATTATTATTTTACCACAGCGTTACACGGAGTTCAGCACAGCGTTACACGGAGTTTTTATTTTGCTATTTCCGATTATAATTTTTACTCTGTGAAATTTCCTCTGTGTTACTCTGTGGTTTTATATTTTTACCACAGCGTTACACGGAGTTCAGCACAGAGTTTCGCAGAGTTTTTTTAATTTCCAAGTTACTACTCTGCGCGCCTCTGTGGTTAAAAAAATAAAAATGCCGGTTTATTCCATTTCTTTGACCATGGAGTAAACCTTGCGGAATATTTTTTCATCGGCTTTGGTAAAATCGATGTGGCGTCGCCCGTAAACAACGCGGGCCGTTTCCATGGCTTTGTCCGGGGCGTAGTCGTGATTGAAATCCGCGCCGCCCCAATTAAAGGACGAGACGAATTTGGGCGGAAAATTCCGCGTAAAAATGTTGGCGCAAACACCCACTACCGTTCCCGTGTTAAAGGAAGTGTTGATGGCGCATTTGCTATGGTCGCCCATGATAAGCCCGAGAAACATTTTTCCTGTGTTTTCGGCTTGGCGCAGACCGATGTTCCACATTTGAATGCCGGAATAATTGTTTTTGAGGTTGGAATTGGAACTCCCGGCGCCGAAATTGCACCAGTTGCCAATAACAGCATCGCCCAGGAAACCGTCGTGGCCCTTGTTGGCATAACCTTGGAATAGCACGTTTTTGATTTCGCCGCCCACTTTGGTCCAAGGCCCCAGGGTGGTGCCGTTGTAAATACGCGTACCGGCCTTGACCATGCTGCCGCCAAGTACGGCCGCAGGGCCTTTGATGTAGCTTCCCGGTAGGATTTTTACATCGTCGTCCAGGAAAATAGGCCCTTCGGTCAGGTCGAAAACGGCCTTGTGGATTTGTTGTTTGCCGCGAAGGTAAACGGGATGATTCCCGTAGCATTCGGCCCCTTCGGGACAAGAAACCGCTTGCGGTTGTATTCGTGCCAAATCCGCGGAGATTTCATCCTGATTGAGGAAAACCAAATCGAAGGGGCGTCGAACGGCTTTGTAGGGCTTGGAATAGATTATGCGCTTTTTGATGCCGTCCAACGTCCGGTAGAGTTCATCCGGGACACTAAACCTTTGTCCGGTTCCGAGCCGGAAGCCCAACAAGCGGTTTTCATGGTCGGTAAGCCGGCTTTGCGGCGGCAGATTTTGCAGCGCTTCGACCAATGCGGCGTCGGGCAGGATATGGTCGGGAATAAAAAGAGAGGCCGTGGCGGGTTGTCCGTATTTTTCCATCAAATAATCACGCGTAAGGATGCCGGCCGGCTTGTTAAAAATATGTTCCCATTTTTGGCGGATGCTTAAAATTCCGGATATTATGTTAGATAAAGGTTTAAAATAAGTCAAAGGTAAATTAAATTTCCATTGTTCCCTTGCTTCGAATAGTAAAAAATCTTGGTTCATATGCCGGATTTTGAAAACAAAAGTATTGATTTTTCATATCTTTGAAAAAAATTTTGGATATGTGTGGAATTGTAGGTTATTTGGGCGGCGGAAATGCCGTTCCGGTGCTACTGAACGGATTGAAGCGCCTCGAATACCGCGGCTATGACAGTGCCGGATTGGCCTTGGTTACGGATGCGGAACTGAAAGTGGTCAAAAACAAGGGCAAGGTGGCCGAACTTGAAGCGCAATTGCCATCGGAATTGTCGGCTTCCACGGGCATTGCCCACACCCGTTGGGCCACCCATGGCGAGCCCAACACGGTCAATGCGCATCCCCACTTGTCGCCTTCGGGACGGTTGGCCATAGTGCATAACGGCATTATCGAAAACTACAATGTGTTGAAGGAATATTTGCTTCAAAAAGGCCATGTTTTCCGTAGCGAAACCGATACCGAAGTTTTGATACATTTTATCGAGGATATTTACCGGCATTCCGCATCGTCATTGCCCGAAGCCGTCCAAATGGCTTTGCGGCGCGTGGTGGGCGCCTATGCCATTGCCGTTGTTTCGGCCGACGAACCGGACAGCATGGTGGTGGCCCGCAAAGGAAGTCCGTTAGTGATAGGCGTGGCCCGAAACGGTGATTTTATCGTGGGCTCCGACGCCGCACCTTTGGTGGAGCATACCAAAACGGTTTACTACATGGACGAAAACGAAATCGCCTACCTTCAACGCGGCAAGCCCATGGAAGTCCGCACCCTGGACGACCGGCCCGTTTCGCCCAGGATGACCGAATTGGATTTGAGCATCGAGGCCTTGGAAAAAGAAGGTTATCCGCATTTTATGCTCAAAGAAATTTACGAACAGCCCCGTTCGGTGCACGACAGCATGCGCGGGCGTTTGTTGCCCGACAAAGGGATGGTCAAACTGGGCGGCATTCAGGACTACGAAAATCATTTGCTCGAAAGCAAGCGTTTTGTCATGGTGGGTTGCGGCACTTCGTGGCATGCGGGATTGGTGGGCGAATATTTGTTCGAGGAATTGGCCCGTATCCCGGTGGAAGTGGAATACGGTTCCGAGTTTCGCTACCGCAATCCCATCATCGGCCCGGGCGATGTGGTTATCGGCATTTCACAATCGGGCGAAACGGCCGACACATTGGCAGGCCTGCGTTTGGCCAAAGAAAAAGGTGCGCTGCTTTTGGGCATTTGCAATGTGGTGGGCTCATCCATAGCGCGCGAAACGCATGCGGGCATTTACACCCATGCCGGACCCGAAATCGGGGTGGCATCCACCAAGGCCTTTACGGCCCAGGTGGCGGTGCTTACGCTTATGGCTTTGCGCTTGGGCATGCTCAAAGGAACCGTGTCGGAGGAGCGGGCTCGGGCATTGATGCGCGAATTGGACCAGGTGCCCGAACTGATCGAAAAGGTTTTGCAATCCGATTTACTTATCCAACAAATCGCCCGCGAATACCGGAATGCCAAAAACTTCCTTTATTTGGGCCGCGGCATCAATTTCCCCGTGGCCTTGGAAGGTGCTCTCAAACTGAAAGAAATTTCCTACATCCACGCCGAAGGTTATCCGGCGGCGGAGATGAAACACGGCCCCATTGCGTTGATCGACGAAAATATGCCCGTGGTGGTCATAGCCACGCGCAAGGGTAATTACGACAAAATCGTTTCGAACATTATGGAAATAAAGGCACGGCAGGGCAAAATCATTTCCATTGTCAGCGAAGGCGATACGCAAGTTAAAGCCCTGTCCGACCATACGATTGAAATTCCCCAAACCGACGAATTGCTTGCGCCGCTTTTGGCCACGGTGCCTTTACAACTCTTGGCCTACCATATTGCCGTGGGCTTGGGTCGCGATGTGGACAAACCGCGCAATTTGGCCAAATCCGTAACGGTGGAATAAAAGAAATTTCCGTTAACTTTATGGGATAAATTCCCGGCCTTATGCCTTTTCGATGGTTGGCGGACAACGAAGCTTTGCCCTTACCCCAAGCGGCCAATGCCGAAGGCATTGTGGCCGTGGGAGGGCGTTTGGATACCGGCCGGTTGATCGAAGCCTATTCCCAAGGCATATTTCCTTGGTTCAACCCGGGCGAACCCGTCATTTGGTGGAGTCCCGACCCGCGCATGGTGTTGTTTCCCCGCAAATTACACATTTCCAAAAGTTTACGTCAATGGCTTCGCCGCCATACGGATTGGCGGGTAACGCGCAATAGGGCTTTCGACCGGGTGATAGAGCACTGTGCCACGGTGCCGCGCCGCGGTCAGGAGGGAACGTGGATTACGCCCGACATGCTACGGGCCTACAAGGATTTACATCGCCGCGGACTGGCGGTTTCCTACGAGGTTTGGGACGAAGCGGCCCGTTTAGTGGGCGGGCTTTACGGCGTGGATGTGCGCAATGGTGTTTTTTCGGGCGAAAGCATGTTTTCGCTCCGCCCCAATGCTTCGAAAATGGCGCTGATAGAACTCTGCCGGACGGCACCGCAGCATGGCTACCGGCTGATTGATGCGCAGGTGCATACGCCCTATTTGGAGCAGATGGGTGGCGAATTGATACCGCGCGATGAATTTCTGACTTATTTGGAACGGGATTTTTAGGGCGCCCCGGCGCTCGGGTTCGGGGCCCCGCCGGCGGGCGAATGCCCGCGGCGGATGGCCGGACTTTGGAACGAATTTGTCGGCGCCCCGCCCCGCGGCGAAGCCGCGGGGCGGGGCTTTCTGTTGATTTTCAAAGGTTTATGTCCGGCCATCCACCCGGCGCGCTGACGCGCGCCGCGGCGGGACCACGGGTTCCGCTTCGGGACGGCGGAGCGCCCTCGCGGAAACCCGTTTCCTCACAGCGTTGCAGCAAGCATAAAATGTCGGATAAATTGAATTCAAGACTTGGTTTGAAGGTTTTATGCTTGCTGCAACGCCGAGCGCCGTCGGGCTGTCCGCTCAAATGCACGGGCGGCCCGCTCTTGCCCTGCGAGCGTGGCGGGCGTGGCTCCCCACTGGTCGCCCCGCCGCCACGGCTGGCCTACGGCGCGCCGCCCGCGCATAACCGCTCCCATCCCTGGCGCGATGTAGGTCGCTGAGTGATTTTTGCGTAGCAAAAATTGTATCGAAGCGACCGGAACAAATGGCGGTGCCTTCGATACACTGCGCCTTCGGCACAGCACTCAGGCACCTGTTTGGTACTCACTGAGTGATTTTGCGAAGCAAAATTGTATCGAAGCGACCGGCCGGGGCTTCGATACACTGCTCACTGCGTTCGCAGCACTCAGCCGCCGGCCTTTCCCCGCGTGATAAATCGAGCTCGAATAATGAACACAGAATAATCGAACGCCGATTTATGATTACTTCGTCGAGGGCGGGAGACCCCGACGGAGCGGGGCTTTTCTTTGTTCGGCGAAGCCGAACAAAAAACATTTTTAATGATTTGGTTTTTTCTTTTGGACGAGCAAAAGAAAGAACAAGGAAATCCATACCGCTCCCATCCCTGGCGCGAATTTAGTTATGAGTTTTGAGTTCTTAGTTTTGGGTTGAGTTTCAATGAATTATGCTTCAATAAAATGGTATAGGTTTCGCCGTCGTCGGGAAAATTGAAGGGTTCCGACGTCCGTGGGCTAAATATCCCGATGACAACGCAAACTCAATGTCATGCAATGACCCGAAAAACGTAATATCAACTTCGTTCCTGCCAATCCTTCGGCCTGAAAATCCCTTTTCGGTAAATTTGTCAGACCGGCATACCAAATTGCACGGTTTTTGCGTTATTCCCGTGAAAAAAATTTCAATGTTATGACTTACGAACAAACCGACATCAAGGCCATCAACAACAAGGTGAAGGAAAAAAGCGCCTTCGTGGATTTGCTCAAAATGGAAATCAACCGCGTGATTGTGGGTCAGGAGCAAATGATCGAACGCTTGCTTATTGCTTTGTTGGGCAAGGGCCATATTTTGCTCGAAGGTGTTCCGGGCTTGGCCAAGACCTTGGCCATCAAAACTTTGGCTGATGCTATCGACGTCTCTTTCAGCCGCATTCAGTTTACGCCCGACCTGCTGCCGTCGGATGTTATCGGCACGTTGATTTATAACGTGGAAACCAACAAGTTCGAGGTCAAAAAAGGGCCGATTTTTGCCAATTTCGTCCTGGCCGACGAAATCAACCGCGCACCGGCCAAAGTGCAATCGGCCTTGCTGGAAGCCATGCAGGAGCGTCAGGTTACCATCGGCGAACATACTTTCCGGCTCGAAGAGCCCTTTATGGTGTTGGCCACCCAAAACCCCATCGAACAGGAAGGAACCTATCCGCTGCCCGAAGCCCAAACCGACCGTTTTATGCTCAAAACCATCATCACCTATCCCAAGCAGGAAGAAGAACGCTTGATTGTGCGGCGCAATATGTCCGAAGATTTCGGCCGGGTGAGCAAAGTGGCTTCCAAAGACGACATCCTGGAAGCCCGCCATGTGGTGCGTGAAATCTATACCGACCC
>WGAP01000152.1 GCA_015494775.1 Flavobacteriales bacterium
AGGCAGACCGTAGGGCTGCCGGAGCCGCGGAACAAGACAAGCGCCGCCGCTTGCAAGGCGCGCAGGCTTGTGGAGCCGCGAAGGGAAACAAGGCGTGGCCGTTGGCTTGGCCCTTGGAAGCCGCAGGTTCCCGAAGCCGCGAAGCGAGACCGAAGGGCTCGCGGAGCTGCGGAACAAGACAAGGGGCGCCGGCGCCGCGCGAAGCGCGGGGCCGGCGGCGCAAAAAAACGGCGGGATTTTACTTGTCAAGCCGTTGTATAACAGGTAAATCCCGAAAAAGCATCTGCCGGTAATTTTTTGCGCCGCCGGCGCGGAATTTCATTCCGCCGCCGGCGCCCCGACGGCTTGTGGAGCCCCGGAGCACCCGAAGGGCGCGAAGGGTCAAAAAAGTTCCGTAATTTTAGTAACTTTAAGCGGTTAAATAGCATTGTCCATGAACAAAAAAATACTTTTTACATTGTTGGCCGCTTGGATATCGGCGGTGTCCTTCGCCCAATCGTTTCGCAAGGGGCCTTATTTGCTTTTTCCGGGCAACAATACGTCCATGACCCTGATGTGGCAGAGCGATACGGGAACGAGCGCCACGCTTTTTTGGGGCACATCCACGGCCTACGACCATCAGGCGAACGTGGCGTCCTACGGAAACGACAAGCAATTCCGCTACACCATTTCGGGCCTGACGCCGGGCACCAAATATTATTACAAAGTCCGCTTGGGAACGCATGAAAAAACCGGCAGTTTTTATACGGCGCCGCCTTCGTCGGCCACGGATGTAAGTTTTTATGTTTACGGCGACACCCGTTCGCATCCCGATGTGCAAAACAATGTTACGGGCCGCATCCTGACCGAAATGGCCAACGACCCGGCATCGCAAACCCTGTGCGTGCTTACCGGCGATTTGGTAAGCCACGGGCGGAGCGAACAGGATTGGGACAATCAATTTTTCAACAGTCAGTATCCGAACAATGAAACGCTCAAATCGCGGGTTCCGTTTGTAATCGCCCGAGGCAATCACGAAAATTACAACGGAAGTTATTCCAGCGGCAATGCCACGGTGTTCTACAAATATTGGCCCTACACTTTTGCTGGCGGTTCCACCGACGGCGACGATATGTATTACAGCTTCGATTACGGGCCGGTGCATATTGCCGTGCTGGACCAATACGATAACCATTCCTGGCATCCGGCCCAAGTGAGCGCGGCACAGCGCCAATGGTTGCAAAACGACTTGGCGGCATCGAGCAAGCCCTGGAAATTTGTGGTGTTGCACGAACCCGGATGGTCGGCACGGAGCACCACGCGCAGCGGTTCGCGCGGTTTGTTTTCGGAACACAGCAACAATGCCGACGTGCAAAACCACATTCAACCGCTTTGCGTTCAATACGATGTGCAGGCGGTATTTAGCGGGCACAATCATTACTATGCCCACACCTTGGTGGACAGTGTGCATCACTTTACCTTGGGAGGCGGCGGTGCGCCCTTGTATCAGCCCTCGCATACCTCGGGCGGGATTATCGTTTATGCCGAAGCCACGCCGCATTTTATGAAGGTGAGCATCCGGGGCGACAGCGCTACGCTCAGGGTCATCAGGCCGGACGGAAGCGTGGTGGAAACCGTTCGCCTGCACAGTTCGATAACTGCGGTCGGGGAGGATTTGGCGGCCAAAGTGCATATTTATCCCAATCCGGCCAACGGGATATTGCACGTGCAGTGGGGGCGCAAGCGCCGGATGCAATTGGAATTGGTGGATTTGACCGGCCGTAAGGTTTGGTCCCGAAGACTGACCGCCGGCGGAACCATTATCAACGTGGCGGCCTTCAAGCGCGGACTGTATATTTTGCGTATGCGATCGGGGTCGCATGTGCTGAGCCGTAAGATTATTTTGCATTGACCGCCCTATGAAAATCCTCGCCTTGGACTACGGCCGCAGGCGTTCGGGCCTGGCCGAAACCGACGACCTGCAAATGATTGCTTCGCCGCTTACGACGGTGGAAACCGCCCGTTTGTGGGATTTTTTGGAGAAATATTTGGCCTCCAATGCGGTGGAGACCTTGGTGGTGGGCGAGCCCTTGCGCGAAGACGGCACGCACAACGATTTGGAAAACGACATACGTAAATTCATCGACCGATTCCGTAAAAAATATCCGCACATTGCTGTGGCCCGTCAGGACGAGCGTTATACGTCCAAAATGGCCTTCGACGCCATGATTGCCGGGGGCTTGGGACGCAAAAAGCGCCGCAACAAAGCCACGGTGGACAAGGTGTCGGCGGCATTGATTTTAAGGGATTATTTGGCGGGGCGGTAAAAGCCGGTTTATGGCATTACTCCCGTTTCCCTTTCCAAAATTTCGTCGATTTTTCGGATATACCCGTAAAGTATCTCATCGTGTTCCAAAAAAGGCACCGCCTTGCCAAAGGGTTCCAGGAACCGGCGTGTGGCGCTCGAAGGGTTGAGTTTGCGAAAGTGCAAGGCCTGCATGGCGGTAAGCAGTTCCACGGCCAGCACCGTTTGCGTATTGCGCAGGATGCGGCGGGTTTTGAGCACCGAATTGGCGCCCATGCTCACGTGGTCTTCCTGGCCGTTGCTTGATTCAATGGAGTCGGTGCTGTTGGGCACGGCCAATTGTTTGTTTTGATTCACCAGGGATGCGGCCATGTATTGCGGTATCATCAGGCCCGAATTAAGGCCGGGCCGGGGCGTAAGGTAGGCCGGCAGTTCGCGCTTGCCCGAAATGAGCCGGTAGGTGCGCCGTTCCGAAATATTGGCCAATTCCGAAACCGCAATGGCCAACATGTCGGAAGCCATGGCCAGAGGTTCGCCGTGGAAGTTACCGCCCGACAGGATGCGTTCGTTTTCGATGTCGATAACGGGATTGTCGGTAACGGCATTGATTTCCACTTCGAAGGTCCGCGCCACGTAGCCGATGGCGTCTTTGACGGCACCGTGCACTTGTGGCACACAGCGGAAAGAGTAGGGGTCTTGCACGTGTTTTTTGGGCCGGTGAATGATGGCGCTGTCGGCAAGTTGGGTTCTGATACGCCGGGCGGTTTCGGCCTGTCCGGGATAGGGGCGGATGTTTTGCACCGTTTCGTCGAAGGGTTCGATGCGTCCGTCGTAGGCCTCCAAGGACACGGCGGCGATGCGGTCGGCCAGCAGGTCGAGTTTTTCGGCTTTCCACAGGTTCATCAGTCCCAAGGCCGTCATAAATTGGGTACCGTTGAGCAGTGCCAGGCCTTCCTTGGCTTGCAGGCGGATGGGTTCCAGGTTCAGGGCTTGCAAGACTTCGGCGGCCGGCCGGATTCGCCCTTCGTAATGCACTTCGCCTTCGCCGATAAGCGGAAGGGCCAAATGGGCCAAGGGCGCCAAATCGCCCGAAGCACCCAGGGAGCCGTTTTCGTAAACCACCGGAACGATGTCGTGATTATAAAAGTCGATAAGCCGTTCCACCGTTTGTAATTGCACGCCCGAATAGCCCTTGGCCAGCGTGATGATTTTGAGCAAAAGCATCAGGCGCACGGTGGGCACATCCAGGGCATCGCCCGTGCCGCAGGCATGGCTGCGCACCAGGTTTTCTTGAAGCAGTTGCAGATTTTCGGGCTTGATTTTGACCCGCGCCAACGAGCCGAAGCCCGTGTTGATACCATAAACGGGCGTTTCGCTTTCGTGGATTTTACGTTGCAAAAAGCCGTAGGCGGCTTCGATGCGCCGGCGGGCCGTTTCGCCCAATTGCAGCGGTGTGCGCGCCATAAATATTTCGCGCAATCGGTCTTGGGAAATAGGGTCGTTATCGATGATAAACACTTTGTCCATGCTAGCCGGTTTGCACCGAAATTTACGCAAAATTCGCCAACCGGAGTTTGACAACGGGTGGATACGGGATGTATTTTTCAGGGCGCCTGCCGACATTGCTGCGCAATGTACGGCACCGGGCTGTCCGCTTATATTCGCCTTGGCGGATGCCGTGGTTTTGCGCGGGCGCGCGTGCCGCGCGCCCGCGCCCGCCCGTGCGTGGGGCTTCCTCCGGTCGCCTCCGCCGGGCGGAAAACCATCGGCCCCGCCGGCGGCTCATACCGCTCCCATCCCTGGCGCAACGTCGGTCACTGAGTGATTTTTGCGTAGCAAAAATTGTATCGAAGCGACCGGATTGACCGGCAGGGGCTTCGATACACCGCGGTTTCACCGCAGCACTCAGCCGCTGGCCTTTCCCCGCGCGTCAAGCCGTCCTTGAATAATGAACACCGAACAATCGAACGCCGATTTATGACTGCTGCGTCGGGGGCGGGAGACTTCGACGAAGCGGGGTATTTATGGAAAAAAATCCAAGATTCGCGAAGCGAATAAAAAAATCTTTTTCACCAAAATAGGCGGGCAAAATTTGGAAACCCAGGGCGTAGCCCGCCAAATTTTGACCGCGGTTTTCGGGG
>WGAP01000153.1 GCA_015494775.1 Flavobacteriales bacterium
CGAGCATTGGCGGGTTGCTACGCAACCGCAAGGATTTCGAAGGCGTTATCCTCAAAGGTACCGGCCCGGATTACGATTGGTCGGTGTTCGGTCAATATTTGTTGCGGGGAAAAATTCCGTCCTACACCGGGCGCGGTTACAACGACAGCATTATGATTTCGGATTATTTGGCCCGCCGCTTGGCGCTCGACACCGGAAGCCGGGTTTATGCCTACTTCCTGCGACCGAATACCGAAAAGCCCTTGGTCCGTCGGTTTACCGTAGGCGGCGTTTACCGCACCGATTTCGAGGATTTCGACCAAACCTACGTCTTTGGCGACCTGCATCAGGTTCAACGGCTCTACGCTTGGCCCGACACGCTGACCGGTGGATTTCAAATCCTTACGCGCGATTTTGACCGCATCGACGAAATAGCCCAAAAAATCAATCACGACATCGACCCGCGACTGCGGGCACTGAGCATCCGGCAATTGTATCCTTATCTGTTCGATTGGTTGGATATGTTCGACTTTAATATTTACCTGATTATCGGCATTTTGATATTGGTCAGTGCGTTGAATATGGCGGTGGTGTTGTTGGTAATGATCACCGAACGGATACGTTTTATCGGCATCCTGAAAACTTTGGGGGCCACCGACCGGGGTATTATGCGCATCTTTTTGATTCGTGCCGCCCAATTGATTCTGCGGGGATTGCTTATCGGCAATATTTTGGCTTTCGGATTGATCCTTTTGCAGGAAAAAACGGGATTTTTACGCTTGGATCCTGCCAATTACTACGTGCGTAGTGTGCCTTTGGAAATCCGTTGGGGTTGGTTTGCGGGCTTGAACCTGTTTGTGCTTGTCAGCGTGTTGCTGTTGATGTTGCTGCCGGCGGCCTATGTGTCGCGCATTGCGCCTGCCAAAGTGATGAAATACGAATAAAATCGGAAGCAATGAAAAAATTTTGGTTTTTGGTTTTTGCTTTGATATTTACGGATTTGTCCGCCCAAAATACGGGACTTACCGACGTGAACATACCGCGCGAAGATGTGGATTTTATCCTACCGGATACACTGCGCGACTACACGGGGCTTTATCCTTACGAAAAGGATTTGCTGCCCGCCCCTTTGCCGGTTTATTATCACATACAAACCGGTTCGCGCCTATGGGATTATGTCATCAACCGGCCGTTGTGGGAGGTCAACCGCAAGGATTACGGTTTCCGGTTGGTGCCTTTGCTTTGGTTGGAAGCCGGAAAAACAAACGACAGCACCGGTAGCACTTTTATCAATACACGCGGCCTGCGCGTGGACGGTTATGTGGGCGGCCAAGTGGCATTTCATACCGAAATTTACGAGAATCAAGCCCGATTTCCCGCATATTTATACGGCATTTTTACCGCCAAGCGGACGAGCAACGGTTTTCCGGCCGTGCTGCCCGGAATGGGCATCGCCAAACAAGACCGGAACGGCGTGCTGGATTTTCCTTCGGTGCGGGGGCACGTTACTTACCGGCCGTCAAAATTTTTCCTGTTTCGCCTGGGGCACGGAACGCCTTTTATCGGTTACGGGTATTATTCGCTTTTGTTGGGCGAAGATGTGCCGCCCTACGGATATTTCAGGATAGAGAGCCGTTTTTGGCATTTGCGCTATGTGGTGATGTGGTCGGTGTTGCAGGATGTGCGCCTGACCAATCCGGCCGAGGGGGTTTATCACGACAAATATATGGCCACGCACTTGTTGGATTGGTCCGTAGTGCCGCGGGTGAACGTGGGTTTGTTTGAAAACGTGATTTGGGATCCTTCGCTGGGGCGCGGTTTTGATCCGAATTTTCTTAATCCGGTGATATTTTTCAAAACCGCGGAATTCCAAAGCGGCACCAAAACCGCCAATACGCTTTTGGGCTTGCAGTGGCGGTATAAATCGCCTTGGAAAACGCATTTTTACGGCCAATTTGTTTTGGACGAAATGACCGTGTCCAAGTTTTTCGGACAACCGGGGTATTGGGGCAACAAATACGGATTTCAATTGGGCTTGAAAAGCATGCAGGCTTGGGGCACACATCGTTTGTTTGCGCGTTTGGAATACAATGCCGTGCGTCCGTTTACCTATTCGCACCACCGCGTTCGCATCAACTACGGCCACGACAATTGGCCGCTTGCGCATCCTTGGGGAGCCAACTTCCGGCAGTGGCTGCTGCAACTGCAATGGCGCAACCGTCGTTGGGGCGCCGACTTGCTGTTGGAAAACGGCACCAAAGGTTTGGACTTTGCCGGCAATCCGAAAACCTATGGCGGCGATATTTATCGCGACTACGAAGAGCGTTTTGCCAACACGGGCGTAGGATGGCCCGCGGGGAATATTTACCGTATCCAATCGGGGCAAATGATGCTTTATTATACACTCAATCCCACATATCGCCTACAAGTGTTTGCGGGCGTTTCCGGCTACAAGGCAAGCATTTCGTCGTCGCTTCCGGGAGTTTTTACGGGAACCGACCGGTGGTTTTTCGGCGGCTTGCGCACGCAACTTTTCGGGTATAAACGGCGATATTTACCCTGATAAATAAAAAATCCCGCTTCGAACGAAGCGGGATTGCGATATTTGAACGAACCGATTTTACATCATCGGCATTCCGCCTCCGCCCGGCATGGACGGTGCGGGATTTTCTTCTTTCTTCTCGATGAGTGCGCTTTCGGTGGTGAGAATCATTCCACCCACCGATGCGGCGTTTTCGATGGCGATACGCGTTACTTTTTTCGGGTCGATAATACCGGCTTTGAGCATGTGGGTATATTCGCCGTTTTTCACGTCGTAGCCGAAATCGCCGCTTTCGCTTTTGACTTTGGCTACCACCACCGAACCTTCTTCGCCGCCGTTGTTCACAATTTGACGCAGCGGTTCTTCGAGGGCTTGGTAAACGATCATCACGCCGGTTTTTTCGTCTTCGTTTTCGGTTTTGATGCCTTCGAGGGCTTTTTGGGCGCGCAACAGGGCCACGCCGCCACCGGCCACGATGCCTTCTTCAACGGCGGCACGCGTAGCGTTGAGGGCGTCTTCCACGCGGTCTTTCTTTTCTTTGAGTTCCACTTCGCTGGGAGCACCCACGTAGAGCACGGCTACGCCGCCGGCGAGTTTGGCCAAACGTTCTTGGAGTTTTTCGCGGTCATAGTCCGAAGTGGTTTGTTCGATTTGGGCTTTGATTTGTTTAACGCGGGCTTTAATGTCGTCTTCATTGCCGGCGCCGCCCACAATGGTGGTGTTGTCTTTGTCGATGGTTACGCGTTCGGCTTGGCCGAGCATGTCGATGGTGGTGTTTTCGAGCTTAAAGCCGCGTTCTTCGGTTACGACGGTTCCGCCTGTCAAAATGGCAATATCTTCGAGCATGGCTTTACGGCGATCGCCGAAGCCGGGCGCTTTGACGGCGGCCACTTTAAGCGTGCCGCGCAGTTTGTTCACTACCAAGGTAGCCAAAGCTTCGCCGTCCACATCTTCGGCAATGATCAAAAGCGGACGTCCCGATTGGGCCACTTGTTCCAGCACGGGCAAAAGGTCTTTCATCGTGCTGATTTTTTTGTCGGTAATCAGGATGTAGGGACGGTCCAATTGGGCGATCATTTTTTCGGGGTCGGTGATGAAGTAGGGCGAGAGGTAACCGCGGTCGAATTGCATTCCTTCGACCACATCCACATAGGTGTCGGTTCCTTTGGATTCTTCCACGGTGATAACGCCCTCTTTACCCACTTTGGAGAAGGCCTCGGCGATGAGTTCGCCCACGGTTTCGTCGTTGTTGGCCGAAATGGTGGCCACTTGTTTGATTTTTTCCACATCGTCGCCCACTTCGATGGCTTGTTTTTCCAGTTCTTCGACCACCTTGGCGGTGGCTTTGTCGATACCGTGTTTCATGTCCATGGGATTAGCTCCCGCGGTAACGTTTTTGAGCCCTTCGCGCACGATGGCTTGGGCCAGGACGGTGGCCGTGGTGGTTCCGTCACCGGCCAAATCGTTGGTTTTGGAAGCCACTTGTTTGACCAATTGGGCGCCCATATTTTCGTGGGCGTCTTCCAGTTCCACTTCTTTGGCTACGGTAACGCCGTCCTTGGTGATTTGCGGACCGCCGAAAGATTTGTCGATGATAACATTACGTCCTTTGGGACCCAAAGTTACTTTGACGGCGTTGGCCAATGCATCCACGCCGCGTTTGAGTCCTTCGCGTGCTTCGAAATCGAATTTGATCTCTTTTGCCATAATAATTGATTTTTGGTTTCGGTTGCCCATAAACACAAATTGTGCCAACGCGGGTATGGTGTCAGTTTGTCAGGTTGGGGTTTGGGCGCCCGGCCGCACACGTTCGTGGCGGCTACGCCGCATCGGCAAGCGCTTCGGGACGACGGAGCGCCCTCCCGCTTGCCGTTCCTCACGTGGCGCCCGCCGGGCTGTCCGCTTAAATTCAGCTTGGCGGCTCGCGGTTTTTGCGCGGGCGCGCGGCACGCGCGCCCGCGCCCGCCCGTGCGTGGGGCTTCCTCCGGGCGCCTCCGCCGGGCGGGAAAACCTGCTCGCCGCCGACGCTTCATACCGCTCCCATCCCTGGCGCAAATTTAGTTTTGAATTATGAGTTTTAAGTTTTGAGTTGGTTTTTGTCGAAGCAACCGGCACTCAGGCACCTGTTTGGGAGGTCATAGAGTGATTTTTGCGCAGCAAAAATTGTATCGAAATGACCGGACGGCCGGGGCTTCGATACACTGCTTACGGAGTTCGCAGCACTCAGCCGCCGGCCTTTTCCCGCGCCAGCGGGCGCAGCGGTATCCTTGCGCGGCAGCCGGCGTATGTTTTTGTGCCGGCGCCGGGGGCTCGCAGCGCAGGAGACCACGGCGCCGGCCCTACAAAAACCGCCGGATGCAAGCAAGATAATAGCGGAGCACGCGGCCCCGCACATCGCGGAGCGATGTGCGGGGAGGCGCCCGAAAAATAAAATTAAAAAACACAAAAAACTGATTTTTACCAAATATATCATAGATTTTTTCAATATTTTTTATTATCCTTGCGTTTAATGCTGTAAAAATTATTAAAAAATATGGAGGACAAAGACTTACGGCAACATTTTGAGGATGTTATAGGAAAGGGTTACACCTTCAAGGGCGAATCGATGATTGTGGGCGGTGCCATGCTCAACGGCGAAACCATCCCCGAATTGTTTGTGCGCGTGCCCTTGGAAACCATGAACCGTCACGGATTGATTGCCGGCGCCACCGGAACCGGGAAAACCAAATCGCTGCAAGTGCTGGCCGAACAACTGTCGGATCAAGGCATGCCCGTGGTGCTGATGGACATCAAAGGCGACCTGTCGGGCTTGGCCAAACCCAGTCCGGGCCACCCCAAAATCGACGAACGGATGCAAAAAATCGGCCTGCCCTTTACGCCCAAGGGCTATCCGGTGGAATTCTTTTCGCTCACGGGCAAGGAAGGTATCCCGCTGCGGGCCACCGTTACCGAATTCGGCCCCATCCTGATGTCGCGTATCCTGGACTTGAACGAAACCCAAGGCGGCATTATGGCCGTGCTTTTCAAATATGCCGACGACCAACACCTGCCTTTGGTGGATTTGAAAGACCTGAAAGAACTGATGCGTTGGGTGATGGGCGAGGGCCGCGATACCTTCCGCGAGGCCTACGGCCGGCTTTCCACGGCATCCATGGGGTCGATTTTGCGCAAAATCGTGGAATTGGAACAACAAGGTGCCGATGTGTTTTTCGGCGAACCTTCCTTGGAAATCGATGACCTGATGCGCGTGGACGACGAAGGCCGCGGCATCATCAACATCATCCGGTTGACCGATATTCAGGACAAGCCCAAATTGTTTTCCACCTTTATGCTCCAACTCTTGGCCGAACTCTATGCCAAAATGCCCGAAGTGGGCGACCAAGACCGCCCCGAATTGGTGTTTTTTATCGACGAGGCCCATTTGATTTTCAAAAACGCCACCAAAACTTTGCTGGAACAAATCGAAACCATTGTCAAACTCATACGTTCCAAAGGCGTAGGTATTTATTTCGTTACGCAAAACCCACGTGATGTGCCCGACAGCGTGCTTTCGCAATTGGGTTTGAAAATACAACACGCCTTGCGGGCCTTTACGGCCAAAGACCGGAAAAACATCAAGCTGACGGCCGAAAACTTTCCGGTGAGCGAATTTTACGATACGGATAAACTTCTGCTCAAACTGGGTATCGGCGAAGCGCTCTTTACCGCCCTGGGCCACAAAGGACGTCCCACGCCCTTGGTGCAAGTGATGATGCGCGCACCCCAAAGCCGGATGGACATTCTGACGCCCTCGGAATTGAACGAATTATTGCTTCAATCGGAATTGCGCAAAAAATACGCTGAACCCATCGACAAAAACAGCGCTTACGAAATCCTGAAAGAAAAAATCGAAAAAGCGCGCAAACAGGAGGAAGCGGAAGAAGAAAAGACCGAAAAGAAAAAATCATCGGGCCGGCATGAGAAAAGCACCATCGAAAAGATTGTCAACAGCTCCGTAGGACGGACGATTATCCGGGAAGTTACGCGTTCGCTGCTGGGCGTGTTGGGCTTGGGTTATACCCGCCGGCGCCGCAGGCGCAGGTATTGATGGGCAATTCCCGGGTTTGATTTTTTTAATCACAAAATAACTCGGAGTTTTTTTGATTTCCGAGTTATTATGCTGTGCGTCTCTGTGGTTATTTTTATTTTACCACAGAGTTTCACAGAGTTACACACAGAGTTACACGGAGTTTTTTTTTATTTCCGAATTATTACTCTGTGCGACTCTGTGAAATTTCCTCTGTGTTACTCTGTGGTTGATTTTTTTACCACAGCAACACACAATTTTTCCCAACCTGCAAAGCAACCCGTTATGGTTGTCCCTGCTCGGCTTCGCCTTTCAGCGCCGCATAGATGCGGGCTTCGAGTTCTTCGCGCAGTTCGGGATTGTCGTCCAGCACTTTCTTGGTGGCTTCGCGTCCCTGGCCGATTTTGGTTCCGTCAAACGAATACCAGGATCCGCTTTTTTGGATAATATCCAACTCCACGCCCCAATCCAGGATTTCGCCTGTGCGCGAAACCCCTTCGCCATACATGATGTCGAACTCGGCGGTTTTGAAGGGCGGGGCCACTTTGTTTTTAACAACCTTGACGCGGGTGCGATTGCCCAAAATTTCGCCTTTGGTGTTTTTGATGGCTCCGATGCGGCGCACATCCAGGCGTTGGGTGGCGTAGAATTTCAGGGCGTTACCGCCGGTGGTGGTTTCGGGATTACCGAACACCACGCCGATTTTTTCGCGCAATTGGTTGATAAAAATCACCGTGGATTGTGTGCGTGAAATATTGGCGGTGAGTTTACGCAGCGCTTGCGACATCAGCCGGGCTTGCAAGCCCATTTTGGAGTCGCCCATTTCGCCTTCGATTTCGCTTTTGGGCGTTAGTGCGGCCACGGAATCCACCACCACAATATCGATGGCGCCCGAGCGAATCAGGTTGTCCACAATTTCGAGGGCCTGTTCGCCGAAATCGGGCTGTGAAATAATCAGGTTTTCCAAATCCACACCCAGATTTTGGGCATAGAAACGGTCGAAAGCGTGCTCGGCGTCCACAAAGGCCGCAATGCCGCCTTCTTTTTGGGCTTCGGCAATGGCGTGCAGGGCCAGGGTGGTTTTACCCGATGATTCGGGCCCGAAAATTTCGATAACCCGCCCACGCGGATAACCCCCTACGCCCAGGGCTATATCCAACCCGATAGACCCGCTTGGAATGACGGGAATATCTTCAACGGGCGTATCGCCCAATTTCATCACGGTGCCTTTGCCGTAGGTTTTTTCCAGTTTGTCGAGCGTGAGTTGCAATGCTTTCAGTTTGGCATCGCGTTCTTTTTGCAAATTGGTTTTATCGTCTTTTTTGGCCATAGTTTTTTTTAAATAATAAGGTTATTGGATAGCTTACACAGTCAGGATGTCTTTTTCTTTTTTGTCCAAACGGTCATCGATTTTTTTGATATAATCGTCGGTGAGTTTTTGGAGTTTGTCCAAGGCCTCTTTGGCCATATCTTCGGAAATTTCCTTTTCTTTTTCGAGCCGTTCGATGTGTTTTTTGGCATCTTTACGAATGTTGCGCACGCTCACGCGGGCTTTTTCGGCTTCTTCGTGGGCTTTTTTGACCAATTGTTTACGTCGTTCCTCGGTAAGCGGCGGAATGTTGATGATGATCACATCGCCGTTATTGACCGGATTAAAGCCCAAATTGGCCTCACGGATGGCTTTTTCCACCGTTTGGAGCATGCCTTTTTCCCACACCTGCACGGTGAGCGTTTGGCTGTCGCGTACATTGACGTTGCCCACTTGGTTGAGCGGCACCTTGTTGCCGTAGTATTCCACTTCCACACTGTCGAGCATGGAAGGCGAAGCTTTTCCGGCCCGGATGCCGGTCAGTTCGTGTGCAAAAAAATGCAAGCTTTTTTCCATATGTTCGGTAGCATCGTCGAATATGAGTTCCAGTTCTTCGTTCATGGCTAAATGTTTTTTGGCGGTTGCTCAAAAATAAGGATTTCCTGTCTATTTTGCCAAGGCCTCCACGCGGGTGCCCACCGGACGGCCTTCGAGCAGGAGTTTGGTCAGGTTGCCCGGCTTGTTGATGTCGAACACCACGATGGGCAAGCGGTTTTCGCGCGCCAAGGCAAAGGCCGTGGCGTCCATAATGCGCAGATTTTTTTCCAGGGCTTCGTCGTAGCTAAGCCGTTCGTAGCGTTGGGCATGGGGATTTTTTTCCGGGTCGTCGGTATAGATGCCGTCCACGCGCGTGGCTTTGAGCATCAGGTCGGCACCGATTTCCACCGCGCGCAGCACCCCGGCCGTATCGGTGGTAAAAAACGGGTTGCCCGTTCCGCCGGCAAACAGCACGATACGACCCGCTTCCAAGGCGGCAACGGCCTCGGGCGGATAGAGCTTACGGGTTATTTTTTCCACATACAAGGCACTGAACACGTCGGCTTCCAATCCTTGGGCCGCAAAAAACGCTTGCAAGGCCAAGGCGTTGATTACCGTGGCGGTCATGCCCATATAGTCGCCTTGGACGCGCCGGACGGCCGTTTTTTCGGCTTGAAGCCCGCGGTAAAAATTGCCTGCGCCCATGACCACGGCCGTTTGAATGCCCGCCCGGGCCACTTGGGCAATTTCACCGGTAAAACGTTCCAAAACATTGGCATCCAAACCCTTGCCTTCGCTTCCGGCCAAGGCCTCACCGCTGATTTTGATTAGAATGCGCTTGGATTTTTCCATATATCGGACAAATGTTTTTTAATTTATAAATTTACGTAAAATTCGCCGGATGAAAATTCGTTGGACTTTTTTATTGATTTTATGGGCCTTTACGGGCGCCACGGCGCAGACCGACACCACGGGCCACCCGGATTTTTCCCATTATTTGGAAGATCAGGTTTTTTTCAATCTTTCCTACATCAACATTCGCCACTTGTATCCGGGCGTGTCGCAGCAGGGCTTTTCGCATGCGGTTTCGTTCGGCTACATTCGCGATATACCGGTGAATTTGCGGCGTAATTTGGGTTTCGGCTTGGGTTTCGGCTACGAACGCGACGTGTATTACCAAAATCTGCGTATCGGCAAGGACGAACAAACCGGCAACATAACCTACCGGGTGCTCAATCCCGGCGATTACATCAACAATGCTTTTGTGGTCAAAAAACTGATTATGCCCGTGGAGTTCCGCTACCGCAACAGCACGGCCGAGCGCTTCCGTTTTTTCAGGATATACACGGGCTTTTTATTGGGCTACACCGTGGGTGCCGAGTCGCATTACGAGACCGAAAAGGTAGCCGTGCACTATATCAAACTAACCGCCATTCCCAGCCGTTGGCAATACGGCGTATATGTGTATGCCGGCTACAGCGAGCTCAACGGCTACGTCTATTACGGACTGAACGACTTGTTTAGCAAGCAGGTCCGTGTGGGCAGCGAACATGCGCCCATGTATGATTTGAAGTTCGGCGTGATGCTGAGTTTTCTTTAATTTTTTCGGGCGCCCTGCGTTGCAGCAAGCATCATTCGGTTTAACTTCAATCCGACCTTTTATGCTTGCTGCAACGCGTGAGGAACGGCCGGTGCGAGCGCGCTCCGTCGCCGCGAGGCAGCGGCCGATGCGCCGCCGCGGCGCGCGTCAGCGCGGCGGGCGGATGGCCGGACGAAAGGCATTGTGATTCAATGAAAAAGCCCGCCCCGCGGCTTCGCCGCGGGGCGGGCAATCAGGTCGATTGTTTTCGTCGTCCGGCCATCCGCTGCGGGCGTTAGCCCGCCGGCGGCGCTCCGAACAGGGCGACCGGGCGCCCTAAAAATTTAGAAGTCCAGTCCGAATTCCAGACCGAATGCTTCCGAAATTTGCCAGCCGGGGAAGGTGTTGTCGTCGTAGAGCGAACGCAACATCAGTCCGGCCGAAAGGTATTTGTTGATTTTGAAATGCAGGTTGAGCAGGTTGTCCACGTCCACGTTTTGGGGTTGGTCCAGGTAGTTGGAAAACAGGTTCAAGGTGTTTTCGAGCGTTACGTTTTCCATCAGTTTGAGCTTGAAATACATTTGGTAGTTCATACCCAATTCGTAGCGCAAGCTCTTGCCCGGATCCACGCCGTAGGCACCCACGGCATTGAGGTCGGGGTCGGTAACGATGACCAATTTGGAAGTTACCGGTGCAAAGTTGATGTAGAAATTATCCGAGGGTTTGTAAAGCAAACCGGGACCAGTGGACACGAAGGCGGGCGAAAAGAAGTTGGACACCTTGGCAAAGGGCGAGGTGCTGTAATCGTAGCCCGTAAAAAGTTGGGTTTTGAAGTTGAGGTAGTAGGAGAACAACCAGTTTTTGGCCAAATTGTGTCCGTAGATGGAATTCCATTCCAATTGGTCGTCGGTTTTTTTGGTCAGGTTGTTGATGCGGGTGGAACCGTAGGCCACCAGGAACTTGTTGGTCCAGGTGTTTTTGGCGTCCTTGTAGTTGATGTCGTAATTGATTTTGAGGTTACCCGCGATGGCGTTTTCACCGCCGGCGGTCCAATTTTGGAAAGCGTTTTGGGAAAAGAGCAGAGCCAAATGACCGCCGCGTTTCCATCCGAAGTCATCCTTTTTATCCTGGGCAAAACCCGCTTGAATGCCCAAGGCGATAAGCAAAACTAAAACAAGTTTTTTCATATCTTTAACTTTTTTTGTGGTTGTCAAAAAAAAGTAACCCGAAAAACCCGGGTTACTTCATCATTGGTTTTCGCAATAATTATTTGATGCTCAGAATGTAATCGGCCAACGCGCCGACGTCAGCATCGTTCATTTTTTTGGTAATTTCCAGGTTGGGTTTCATGGTGGCGAAATTAGCCGGATCAACAATGGCTTCGCCATTTCCTTTGAGGAAGTTCACCAATTTGGCTTTATCTCCGTATTTGGCAGCGATGTCTTTCAAAGCGGGGCCAACGGATTTTTCGGTTTCTTTGTGGCAAGCCACACAACCGTTTTCCATAAAGAGGGTTTTACCGTCTTTGCCACCGGCAGCGGCTTGGTCGTTACCGGCTTGTTGGTCATCAGCTTTTTGATCATCGGCTTTTTGTTCGTCAGCTTTTTGATCCGAAGCGGCTTGGGCTTGTTGTTGTGCCTGGTCGGCTTTTTGTTCTACGGCTTGCGTAGCTTCTTGATTGTCTGCGGCTTTGTCGTTGCTACCACCGCCGCAGGATGCCAGGCCGAAAGTTACTACGGCCAACAATGCGATCAGATAGTTTTTCATACGTGTTTGGGTTTATTAGGGTTATTTTTGTCGTGCAAATATAGGAATAAATTTGTTTGTAGGTGCGTATTTAGCTAAGTTCTCATTTGGTAATTGCAAATATATAAAAAATTAATGCATTTATTCCGTAGGCCTTTATTTTTTGCCATTCTTGGGGAAACGGATGCTCCAAATGCCACGCAAATCGCCTTCTTTGAAAAAGATGGCCTTGTCGGAAGGATACAATTCACTCAGTTTTTGATTGATCACTTCGGGAATGTCCTTGTTGGGGTCGCCATGGCACATCAGGCATTTTTGTTGCACCATAATCGGAATATACACGTGCGGATAGCCGTGTTCGTCATAGTGCATATAGGGTTTGGGTTTGAGGTTTTTCAAAATTTGTTTTCGATAAATTTCCATGACCTTTTCTTCCTGGGCCGTAGGTTTATTCTTTGGATTGCGCAGGCGGTAGGAAGTGCGTTTGAGCACCACGCCGTTGGCCTTGGCCAAACTGTCGGTTATTTTCAAGGCGTTGGCATGGCAATATTCGAGGGCTTCTTCGGGTTTTTTCTCTTGGAAAAGTTGTTTCAGCCGGCCCGAAAAAATTTTGAAGGCCGTTTGGGCGATTTGTTTCGAGCGGTCGATATATTGTTGTTTTTGTTCGGGCGTCAATACCGGTAATTCGGCGGCATTTTGCACATGGTCGCCTTCGAGATGTTCGTCGTTTTTCCGGTTGATCTCGGCTTGATTTTTACCGGAAACATCCGGTTGGAATTTATGATTTGGCTGATTATTGCAAGCGGCAACAAACAGCATCAAAGAAGCGAAAACGGTAAATATTTTCAGGCGTGTCATGGAAAAACATTTTAGGAATAATAGCGCAACAAAGATACACTATTTTTCGACCGGAAGTCCACGGGCTTTCCAATCGTTGAAGCCCGACCGCAAATTGATAACCGTATAACCCTTGCTGTCCAAAAAACGGGCGGCCACCATGCTGCGATGTCCGCTCCGGCAGTAAACCAGAACGGGTTTGCTTTTGGACAATCCTTCCAAAACTTTTTGGCGAAAATCCGTATCGTAAATGTTGACCAAACGTGCGCCGTGAATGTGGCCTTGGGCATATTCGGCAGGCGTGCGCACATCTATCAATTGTTCGGTTCCGTATTTTTTGATGGCTGCGGCGAATTCATCGGCAGAGACGGATTGTATGCCGTTTTGCCAAGAGGCGGCAAGTAACCACAGCCCGAGCAATAACCATCGAAATTTCATTTATCGGGAATAATTTTAGAGCAAAAATAAGACAATTATCATAAACAAAAAACGCCACCGGCAATGCGATGGCGTTGTAAAAATTTATGCGCGGGTTTATTCAATCATCAATTTAACCAAGTCGGCGGCACCGTTGTCGGCGGTTATTTTAAGCATATAAATACCGCTGTTCAAACGGGAAACATCGATGTTTTCAAAACCACCGGTCAGGTGCATAATTTCTTTGCCCGACAAATCAAAGATTTGAACCGAGCGGATTTTATCGGCCGCATTCAGATGCAACATGCCGTCGGTTACGGGATTGGGATAAACTTGCAAATGATTGATGCTGCTGTTTTGAACGCCCAGATAGGTTTGAATACCGCCCATATCGTCTTCCAAGGGTGTACTGTCGGCGGCACTACATTTGTTGTCCAAAGCGTCGCGGCCACCGAATGACCATTGATTCACATCAAAGGTTGCACTGGGTCCTTGGCCGGGATTACGTTTGGCCCAGGAGTCGCGATAACGCCAGTCGATACCGTTTTGGGAATAGTCATCATCGGCATCTACACCCGGCGTACCGAATAAATCATAAACCGAACCATCAGAAGCAATAATGCGGACACGGTCATCTCCATTGAAAGCCACGTGATTACTTTCAATAGCAGGTTTACCGGCGGCCGAAGGAAACTCGGTCAGGAAATTATCGCTGCTTCCATCAAAATAAACATAAACATAGTCATCGGTAACCGTTCCGAAGCTACTAATATCGATGTTCATATTCCAATCGGTGTGGGAATTGGTTTGTATTTGCAGCGTATCACCGGTAAAATCATGGGTGCCATTTACGTAAATTTCCACTACTTTGGGACGTCCATACTGACAAGTTCCGTCCACCACTGCCGTGATGACGGGTTGTGCCTGGGCCATGTAGGCCAGGAGGAGGGAAACAAAAAGGGTAATTTTTTTCATCGCATCGGGTTTTGGGTTTTAGATGTTCAAATATAATCAAAATATCAACAAAAAAACCGCCTTGAAAAGGCGGTTTTTTTAATGCGGTGCGGGCAATAAATCAGATACCCAATTTCTTTTTGACGTCTTCGTAGATATCGGGACCGTTGGCCACCAACACGGCCGAAGGCGCCGAGCTGTCGAGCACATAGTCATAGCCCTTTTCCTTGGCCACGGCCTTTACGGCAGCCATCAATTTGTCCTGAATGGCTTTCATTTTTTCGGCCTGTTTTTGGGCCAAATCTTGCTGGGCGCGTTGTTGGGCTTCCATGATGCGTTGTTCCATTTGTTTGAGTTCCTCGGCCCGGCGTTTGTTTTCCTCCTGGGAAACCTGGGCGGCTTCCTGTTGGTATTTTTGCAATTTGGCGTAATAATCCTTTTGCATTTGTTCCAATTCCTTTTGGTAGGTTTGGGACAGTTGTTGCAGTTCGGCCTCGGCTTTTTTGTATTCGGGCATTTCCTGCAAAATTTTGGACACATCCAAGTGAGCGATTTTTTGTTGTGCATTGGCTTGCCAACCCATGCTCATCAAAAACGCTATCAACAGTAAACTTAGTTTTTTCATACAAGTAATTTTTATGAGTTTAACAAATAATTATTCTTTGGGTTTTTGGTCTTTGTCTTTATCCGGATTTTGGCTTCCGGAGCCGCCGGAAGCGGGTGAAGGCGGATTCTGGGATTTCGCTTCATTTTTCTTTTCTTCCTCCTTTTTCCTGCGCGCGTCGCGCTCGGCCTGCAACCGGCGTCTGTGCTCGGCATATTTTTCCTGCAAATTTACGTTTTTTTTACGGGCCCGATGTTGTTTATCGCGCTTCTTTTTCCGTTCGGTAAGCCGGTGTTTCTTTTTCAGTTCGCGGATAACCAAGTGCGTGATGTTCAATTTGGGATTGATAAAAACCGTTCCTGCCCGCGGATCCGATTTGTCAAAGACAATATCGTAGTGCCGCGTTTGGGCGATTTTGCGCACCGTGTTGAACACCTGGTCCTGGACGGGTTTGAGTATCATCATCCGTTGCAATTCCAAATCGCCTTGCGGACCGAATTTTTCCATTTGGAATTTGGTCAATTGTTTTTCCTTGAAATCGATAATTTCCTGCTTTTCCTTGACCAATTCCTTGGTGAGCATCAATTTTTCGGCTTCCAATTCTTTTTTGAGCCGGTCGATTTCGCTCTGCATACGGTCCATTTCGGATTTCCATTGCACCACCCGCATATTGAGCTCTTCCATGGCCTGCTTGTACTCGGGCATGCTGTCCAAAATCATCTCCATGTCAATATAGGCAATGCGTAGCTTGGCCCGTTGGCCGTGGGCGGCCATGGTCAGTAATACCAATGCGATGAACCAAATTTTTTTCATGGGATAAAGTTTAATGAAAAAATCATACCAAACTTATTAAAGTTGCTGATTGATAATAAAATGCGTGTGCCATCCTTGCTTTACGGGCACGCCTGCGCGGTTGTAAACCGGGTCGAAGCCGTAGCCGAAATCGATACCCAAAAGTCCGAACATTTGCATAAATACCCGCAGGCCTACGCCGGCCGAACGTTTGAGCGTAAAGGGATTGTAGCGGCGGATGTCGCTGAATGTGTTGGCGCCCTCGGCAAAGCCCAGCACCCAAATGGATGCCTGCGGTTTGAGCGTGAGCGGGTAACGCAATTCCAGGGAAAATTTGTTGTAAACCACCCCGCCCTTGTTTCGTCCCGAAAGGGCTTCGTTGTTCAGTGCCAAATCGTCGTATCCGCGCAAAGGGATGATGTCGCGCGAATCGTAAAATCCGCCGTATTGCATACCGCTGCCCCCAATGTAGAAGCGTTCGAAAGGCGGAACGCCCAAGGCCTTGTTGTAGCTTCCCATAAAGCCCACATCGGTTTTGGTGCGAAGCACCAACTTTTTGTAAAGCCGGGTGTACCAAGTGCCCGAAAACTTGATTTTGTAATATTCCAACCAACGGTATTTGGCTTGATTGATTTTGGCATAATCGGGATTGCCGTTTTTGTCCTGATATTCGGGAAATTGATCCAAATGGGCGTAATTGGTGGAACTGAACATCGAATAAGGCGGCGTTAGTTTTACTGACAAAACAAAATCGTTGCCGCCCAACGGGAAAATGGGATTGGGCCCGCTGGAAGCGCGGCCTAAAATCAGGTTGTAATACACATTGTTCGATACCCCGTTTTTGAATCCGAACAGCCCCGAAATCGTATTTCCGTATGAATAATAATTGATGAGCCGGTAATTATCGAAGCTGAGTGCGTGGGATATTTGGAAATGGTCATCGGGCCATTGCAGGCGTTTGCTCAGGGACAAGGTAACCCCCGAAATACGGAACTTCCTCGACCGGTCGGCACGGTATTCGTGTTCCTTCATCATATAACTTTGCGAGTGGTGGATAGACAGCGAAAGCGCCTGCGGTTTCTTGCCGCCCAACCAGGGTTCGCTGAAATTAAAACTGAAATATTCGAAAAAGACCGAGAAATTGGCTTGAATACCTAATTTTTGACCTTCACCCATAGGCACGGGCTTCCAGGCATTCTTTTTAAATATTTCACTTCCGGCAAAATTGTTCAAATTGAGCATCACCGTACCGATGAAGGTCTTTCCGCCATAGCCGCCTTGCAATTGGATTTGGCTGGCACCGCCTTCTTCCACATTCCATTCGATATCCACCCGGCCGTTGACCGGATCCACATTTTTGAAATTGGGACTGATGGCTTCGGGATTGAAAAAGCCCAATTGAGCCAGTTCGCGCACCGTGCGCACCACCAATTCCTTGTTGTATTTTTCGCCGGGCAGGGTACGCACTTCGCGCAGGATAACATAATCTTTGGTGCGTTCGTTGCCCTTGACGGTGATGTTGTTAAAGTAAGCTACTTTACCTTCGTAAATCCGTATTTCAAAATCAATGCTATCGCCGCGGATACCTGTTTCCATCGGCGTAATACGCGAAAACAGGTAGCCGTTGTTTTGATACAGATTGGTCAAATCCACCGCATCGGGCTTTTTGGGATTGGCAATGCGTTCTTTGAGTAATTTGCCGTTGTAAACATCGCCCTTGCGAATGTCGAGCACTTTGCTCAATTGCTTGTCGGAATAAACCGAATTACCGACAAACCGGATATTGCCGAAATAATATTTTTTTCCTTCGTTAATCCACAAATCGATGCCCATTTCGTCGGGCCCTACCCAGTAAACGCTGTCTTTGACAATGCGCGCATTGCGGTAACCTTTGGATTGATAATATTCCACCAATCGGTGTTTGTCTTCTTCGTATTTATCCCTGATAAATTTGGATGATTTCCAAAAACGGAACGGATTTATGCGCTTGGTGTTTTTCAACTTACCGCGAAGGCGTGAATCGGAAAAACCTTTGCCGTTAAAAATCAAAAATTTATTGAATGCTTTGTCTCCATGAAAACGGATTTGAGCGATTTTGACGCGGTTGCCTTTATTAACGCTGACCAAAATTTTGGCCTTACCCTTGATGGTATCGGGAATAACCTTTTCTTTGATTTCGGCGTGCAAATATCCCTTGCCGATGTAATGCTCCTTCACATGCCGTTCGATGCGTTTGAGCAAATCCCGGTTGACGTGGATTTTTCCTTTGTCCAGTTTCAAATCTTCGATAAAAGATTTGGCCCGGCTTTTGGGAATGCCCTTGAATTTTACGCTCGACAAGGTGGGCACTTCTTTGAGTTTGATAATCAAATCGGCCTTGGTGTCGTCGATGGGTTGCACATAAACTTCCACATCGTCGAATTCGCCCGAAGTCCACAGCCGGTTGATAATGTCGGCGGCCAGGGTGCCGGGCACTTCGATCACATCGCCTTTCGACACGCCGATAAACGCCCGCACCGTGCGCGGATTGTAGTAGGAGAGTCCTTCGAAACGGATGTCATTGATCACATAAAATTTGGATGCCGCTTGTTGGGCCCTGAGCCCGGTTAGCAGTCCGAAAAAGATGAAGGATATGAGAATTTTCTTTATCATCGTTGATTTTGAATTTGTTCGCTTGTTTTGCCAAAACGCCGTTCGCGTTTTTGATAATCGGCAATGGCCGCCAGGAAATCTTCCTTGGTAAAATCGGGCCAAAGCACGTCGGTAAAATACAGTTCGGCATAAGCCGCCTTCCAAAGCAGGAAATTGCTAATACGCTGTTCGCCGCCGGTGCGGATAAGCAAGTCCACATCGGGCAGGCGGGCGGTTTGCAGGTATTGTTCGAAAAGTTTTTCGTCCACTTGCCGGTTCCGGCCTTCGGCCAAAATCCGGTTGACGGCCGACACGATTTCGTTTCGTCCGCCGTAATTCAAGGCCAGGGTTAAGGTCATCCGGTGGCCCGGCGATGTTTTTTCCAGAATGGCGGCAAATTTTTCCCGGACATAGTCGGGCAGTTTTTCCATATCACCCGCCACGTGCAGCCGGATATTTTTCTCCAACAAATTATCCTGTTCGCGTTCGATGGTATCGGCCAGCAGGTTCATCAAGGTATTGACTTCTTCCTGCGGGCGGTTCCAGTTTTCGGTCGAAAAGGCATAAAGGGTCAAAAAAGGAATGCCCGTTTCGCCGGCGGCTTCCACCGTGCGTCGCACGGCATCCACGCCGTGCAAATGCCCGAACGTGCGTTTTTCGCCGCGGCGGCGTGCCCAACGGCCGTTGCCGTCCATAATCACGGCCACGTGTTGCGGCAATTTGTCCGGGTCGATATGTGGAAGGCCTGACCTCATAATCAAAAAACATTTATGTAACAAGGCAATTTGCCGAATCCGTACGAAAACCCGACACCGTTGGTCATAAACCAATCGTTGCTCCAAGGATTGCTCAG
>WGAP01000154.1 GCA_015494775.1 Flavobacteriales bacterium
ATATTATAGATTACATAAAGTTTTTTGATGAAACTAAAAACATTGAAAACTCTTTAAATAAATTTTTTCTATCGGATGATATAATACAAGAGTGTTTGAAAAAGAAATCAAAATATGAAATTACTCATTGTATTTTTGAAAAGCTAAAAGATCGATCTCCTTTAATCAATGAAGCCCGCGAAATGCTCCGCCGTTGGGAACAAAAAGACCCCGAAGTGATGAAGTTGTGGAAAATGATGAACAGCTGGGTCTTGGACGGCTTCAAGGAAACCTACGGTAATCTGGGCGTGGACTTCGACGTGGAATATTTTGAAAGCGACACCTATTTGCTGGGCAAAAAAATCGTGGAGAAAGGACTGGAAAAAGGCATATTTTACCCCAAACCCGACGATTCGATTTGGGTGAAATTGTCCGACGAAGGGCTGGACGAAAAACTCCTGCTCCGCGCCGACGGCACATCGGTATATATCACGCAGGATTTGGGCACGGCGGTCAAACGTTTTTCGGAATTCGACATCGACACACTGATTTATGTGGTGGGCAACGAGCAGGATTATCACTTCAAGGTTTTGTTTGCCATCTTAAAAAAATTGGGCTACGACTGGGCCGACCGGCTCTACCATTTGTCCTACGGTATGGTGGAATTGCCCGACGGCAAAATGAAGTCGCGCGAAGGCACCGTGGTGGATGCCGACGATTTGATGGCCGAAATGACCGAAACGGCCCGCCGTATTTCCGAGGAATTGGGCAAAACCGAAGGGCTGCCGCAGGAAGAAAAGGAGAAACTTTACCGCATCATCGGCTTGGCGGCGCTCAAATACCATTTGCTCAAAGTGGACCCGCGCAAAACCATCCTGTTCAATCCCGAAAAATCCATCGACTTCAACGGAAACACCGGGCCTTTCCTTCAATACGCCTATGTGCGCATCCGTTCCATCCTGCGCAAGGCGGGCATCGACGAATATGCATTCGAAAACCTGAAACCCAACGAAAAGGAACGCCTGCTGGTGCGTCAGTTGGAACGTTTCCCGCAGATTATTGCCGGGGCGGCCGCCGAACGGAATCCCGCCACCTTGGCCAATTATCTTTACGAAACCGCCCGCACGTTCAATTCATTCTATCAGGCACACTCCATTTTGCAGGCCGAAACGCCGCAGCAAAAACATTTCCGGCTGGCCCTGGCCGCATTGACGGCTACGGTTATTCGCAACGGATTGAAACTCCTGGGCATCGAAGTGCCCGAACGTATGTAGGCCCGTATTCAAATCCTTGTTTTATGTTTTTTGGCATATTTCATTCATTCCATACATCGGAACTTTGTTCCGGCAATAAAGACCGAAAATTATGAAAGACAAACGTCTGCGGCGCGAGGCCCTTGCCTATCACGCCAAACCTCGTCCCGGAAAAATCGAAGTGGTGCCCATCAAGCGGCACGCTACCCAACGTGATCTGTCGTTGGCTTATTCGCCGGGCGTGGCCTATCCCTGCCTGGAAATCGAAAAAAATCCCGATGATATTTACAAATACACGTCCAAGGGTAATCTGGTGGCCGTTATTTCCAATGGAACCGCCGTGCTCGGGCTGGGCAACATCGGCGCCGAAGCATCCAAACCCGTGATGGAAGGTAAGGGCTTGTTGTTTAAAATCTTTGCCGACATCGACGTGTTCGATATTGAAATCAACACCGAAGACCCGGAGGAATTTATTCAAACCGTCAAGCGCATTGCACCCACCTTCGGCGGGATTAATTTGGAAGACATCAAGGCCCCCGAAGCCTTCGAAATCGAACGCCGGTTGGTGGAAGAATTGGACATTCCGCTTATGCACGACGACCAACACGGCACGGCCATCATTTCGGCCGCCGCCTTGATCAATGCCGCCGAGTTGGCCGGCAAGAAGTTGGAAGATATGAAAATGGTGGTCAACGGTGCCGGTGCGGCCGCTATTTCCTGCGCGCGGCTCTACCTGAAAGTGGGCATCCGCCCCGAAAACCTGGTGATGCTCGACAGCAAGGGTGTCCTCCGCAAAGACCGCCGGGATTTAACGCCCCAAAAAGCCCAATTCGCCACCGATAAGGATGTGCACACACTCGAAGAAGCCGTGCGCGATGCCGATGTGTTTGTCGGTTTATCGGTGGGCGGCGTGCTCAAACCCGAGTATCTCAAACAAATGGCGCCCAATCCCATCGTATTTGCCCTGGCCAATCCCGACCCTGAAATCGATTATCCCACGGCCGTCAAAACCCGCCCGGATGTGATTATGGCCACCGGCCGCTCCGACTATCCCAATCAGGTAAACAATGTGTTGGGCTTCCCCTACATTTTCCGCGGTGCCCTGGATGTGCGGGCCCGCAAAATTAACGAAGAAATGAAACTGGCCGCCGTGTATGCCCTGGCCGAATTGGCCAAGGAACCGGTGCCCGAACAGGTCAATATCGCCTACAACACCAAAAACCTGAGTTTCGGTCGCGAATATATTATTCCCAAACCTTTCGACCCGCGTTTGATTTATCGCGTTCCACCCGCCGTGGCCAAAGCGGCCATGGATTCGGGCGTAGCCCGAACGCCCATCCGTGATTTTGAAAAATACAAGGACGAATTGATGGAACGCTTGGGCATCGAAACCAAGCAAATCCGCTTGATGATCAACCGTGCCAAGGCCGACCCCAAACGGGTGGTTTTCCCCGAAGCCGACTACGAAGAGGTGCTCAAAGCCGCTTACATCGCCCACGAGGAAGGCATTGCCAAACCCATCCTGTTGGGCAACCGCGAAGCCATTGAAAAATTGCGGGCCGAATTGGAATATACCGAAGAACTTCCCGTGATTGACCCCGCTTCGCCCGAATGGGCCGAAAAGGTGGAAAAATATGCCCGTGATTTTTGGAAAGCCAACCAACGCAAGGGGATGACCCTGCTCGAAGCGCGCCGTCTGATGCAAACGCGCAATTATTTCGGTGCCATGATGGTCAACGAGGGCGAAGCCGATGCCTTGGTTACGGGTTATTCGCGCAGTTTTGCTTCGTCGTTCCGGCCGCTCATTCGCGTGATAGGCCCCCAAAAAGGCGTCAAAAAGGTGGCCTCCACCGTGTTGTTGAT
>WGAP01000155.1 GCA_015494775.1 Flavobacteriales bacterium
ACGCAAAAATCACTCAATGACCTACAAACAGGCGGCTGAGTGCCATTCGCTTTGATAAAAATCAACTCAAAATTTAAAACTCATAACTCAAAACTAAATCCGCGCCCGGGATGGAAGCGGTTATGCGGCGCAGGCGGCGAGCTTGCTTTTCCGCCCGGCGGAGGCGACCAGCGGAAGCCCCACGCACGGGCGGGCGCGGGCGCGCGTGCCGCGCGCCCGCGCAAAAGCAGCGAGCCGACAAGCCGCATTTGAGCGGACAGCCCGGCGGGCGCCGCGTGATTGCGCCGCGGTGCAAACGAAAGTGAAGCAACGCGGCTTGCAAGAACGCGTGCGGCCGGGCGCCCCAATAAAAAAATGTTTTTTTGGTACAAATGCAATGCCGCATTTCATCCTTATTCCGCCGTCCTTTTTTCGTATCTTTACCCCAAAAGCCGAACCGATATGAAACACATTGTTACACTCCTTGCCATACCGCTGATTTTTTTGGCCGGATGCCAAAACCAAAGCCAAAATGCCGGCACAAAAAAACCGGCCGACACCCCGCAACAACAAAGTCCCGAAATTTCCGCGCCGCCACAAAACGTTCAAAACCTAAAAACGCTCACGGCCGACAGCTTGAAAATCCGTTGGACGGCCTACAAAACCACGGCCAAAGTGCCTGTAAGCGGCACTTTTACGGATTTCACCTACCGGATGAATGCCAAGGCCACCGACCCCGCCGCCTTGCTCGACAAAGCTGTGGTGAGCATCAAAACCGCCTCGGTATTTTCGGGCAATGAAGCGCGCGATAAAATTCTGCGCGATGCCTTTTTCCAAATGATGATGGAAACCAACAAAATCGAACTGCGCACGGCCGGGTGGGATAAGGCCCACGGCATCCTCCACAGCGTTATCCGTATGAACAACCGCGAAGTGCCCGTCAACTTTACGGTCAAACAAAAAGACGGCTTGCTCCAAGGCGATGCCGACATCGATGTGGTCAAGCAATTCAAGGCCGGACGCGCGCTCTACAACCTGCACACCATGTGCGAAGACAAACATACGGGCAAGGACGGCGTTAGCAAAACATGGCCCGACGTGCATCTGCATTTCGACCTTTATTACCATTAAAATACCGGCCATGCCCCGTTTTCATTTTATTGCCATCGGCGGTAGTGCCATGCACAATTTGGCCCTTACGCTCCACGACAAGGGTTACATCGTTACGGGCAGCGACGACGAAATCTACGAACCCTCGCGTTCGCGCCTGGCACGTGCCGGTTTGTTGCCCGAAAAATTGGGCTGGTTTCCCGAACGTATCACCCCGGATTTGGACGGCATTATCCTGGGCAAACATGCCCGGGCCGACAATCCCGAATTGCTGCGGGCGCGGGAACTCGGTTTGCCCGTTTATTCCTATCCCGAATTTATCTACCAACAGTCGCGCGACAAACGCCGCGTGGTCATCGGCGGCTCCCACGGCAAAACCACCACCACGGCCATGCTGCTGCACGGCCTGGTGCGCAACGGCCGCCAACCGGACTTTATGGTGGGTTCCCAACTCAAAGGTTTCGACCGGATGATACGGCTGACCCATGCGGCCGATACCATTGTGCTCGAAGGCGACGAATACCCCACTTCGCCCTTGGACGACCGGCCCAAATTTTTTCATTACCGCCCCCATATTGCCGTGCTCACGGGCATAGCGCTCGACCATATCAACGTGTTCAAGACACCCGAAAACTATGCCGACCAATTCCGCCGCTTCGTAACGGATTATATTGAACCCGGCGGCACGCTTATCTACAATGACGAAGACCCCGTGCTGCGCGATTTGGCCCGCCTCCGTCCCGACCTGAAAACCGTTCCCTACCGCACACCGGACTACCGGGTGGACAATCGCCGTTTTATTTTGCAATATGACGGACGTGAATATCCCTTGCGCATTTTCGGGCGGCACAATATGCAAAACCTGGAAGCCGCCGCCGAGGCAGCCGTCCGTTTAGGCATCGACCGGGACGATTTTTACCGCAGTTTGCAGGATTTTGAAGGCGCTTCCTTGCGGTTGGAAAAAATCTTTGACAACGGAAGTTGTGTCATTTTCCGCGACTTTGCCCATGCGCCCTCCAAGGTGCGGGCCTCGGTGCAGGCCGTTCGCGAACTTTATCCCCGCCGGCACTTAAAGGCCGTTTTGGAACTGCACACATACAGCAGTTTGAGCAAGGAATTCATTCCGCGCTATCGCGGCAGCTTGAACCCCGCCGACGAGGCGGCCGTCTTTTATTCGCCCCATGCCGTGGCCATCAAGCGCCTTCAACCGGTGGAGCCGGAATTTATCCGTCAAGCGTTCGGGCGTGAAGGCCTGCGCGTGTTCAACGAGCCCGGGCGTTTCCGGGAATACGTTTACGGCCTGCCCGAACCCCGATCGGTGATTTTGTTGATGAGTTCCGGCGCCTTGGGCGGCTTGGATATCGACCAACTCAAACAACAATGCGACACTTAGCGCTCCTACTGTTTTTATTGACCATCGCCTGCACTCAATCCCATCGTGAGCTACGCTCGGATTTTAGTCCGCGCGAGCGGGAAATTTTGTCGCGGAGTCGTGCTTTGATAGGTCGGGCCTATTTTACCACGGTCGTTACCCGCGGCCGCGACGGGATTATGCGCGCCCGCGTGATGGAGCCCTTTGCGCCCGACAGCGCTTGGGTTATTTGGCTGGCCACCAATGACCGTAGCCGCAAGGTGGCCGAACTCCGCCACAATCCCCAAATGACGTTGCACTATTTCGACCGTTCGTCGCCCGGCTATGTGTCGCTCTACGGCAAGGCCTTTTTGGTGAACGATTCGACTGCCAAGGCGCGCATTTGGCGACCGGGCTTGGAAAAATTCTATCCCGGCCGCCGGCATTATTTGCTCATCCGTTTCGAACCCGAACGCCTGGAAATGATCGATGTGGGCGCCGGCCTGCCCGGCGATTCGACCACTTGGTCTCCTTATATCGTTCGTTTACGTCGTTAGTTTTTGTTTTTTTTGGGCGCCCGGGCGCACACGTTCGGGGCCCCGCCGGCGGGCGGATGCCCGCGGCGGATGACCGGACGTTGGACCGAATTTGTCTGCGCCCCGCCCCGCGGCGAAGCCGCGGGGCGGGGCTTTCCGTTGATTTTCAAAGGTTTACATCCGGCCATCCGCCCGGCGCGCGGCAGCGCGCCGCGGCGGGGCCAACGCCAAGCGCATCGGCCGGCGGAGCAGCCTCGCGCTTGACGGTCCTCACGCGTTGCAGCAAGCATAAAATGTCGGATATGTCGAAGTTATTTTTGTCGAGAACAAAGCCGGCAATCCGAAGGCATAGCCGTAGCTATGGCGAGGATTGTCAATGCCATTATCGGCAAAAAGAACAAGACTTGGTGTGAATGTTTTATGCTTGCTGCAACGCCAGGCGCCCGCCGGGCTGTCCGCTCAAATGCGGCGGCGCCCCGCTCTTGGCCTGCGGTGCGCGACGGACGTGGCTCCCCACCGGTCGCCCCGCCGCCGCGGCAGGCCTGCGGCGCGGACGCATCGGCGATGCTCACCGCCGCATAACCGCTCCCATCCCTGGCGCGAAGGATGCCAAGCCCTGAGTGATTGGCGACTAGCGGAAGTAAATTATATCGAAGGAACGGCCGATAAAATTTTTGCCGTTCCACTCATTCACCAGTGTATAATGCGTGATTTATCGTGCGTCCGAAGAATAAATTATTTTGCTTTATCAAAATGGATAGATATTTCCAAATGACCGCCCAACCCGTCCTCAACAATTCGTTGAAGTGTAGAAAAGCGGATGTCTTTTAGGTTTTGTTCCAATCGGGAAATATAGGATTTATGTGTACCTGTGCGTTCGGCCAGTTGCTCCTGTGTTAAACCTTTCCGCCGACGGGCTTGTTGAATAAGAGCACCTATTTTGAATGCTTCGTATTCCGCTTCGAACGCTTCCCTTTTTTTCGTTCCCTTTTTCCCGATTTTTTCGTCGATAAACCGATCTAAACTTTTTAAGTGTTTATTTTTTGCTTTCATAATATTCTTTTTTGATTTGTTCGGCACGTTTAATTTCACGTTTGGGTAATTTCCGGCTTTTCTTCTGAAATCCATGTCCGATAACGATAATGTCATCCATGTCGAAAAAACAAAATATCCGGTAAATATTACCACTTACCCGGACCCTTATTTCATAAAGCCCTGAGGTATTTTCAATATGTTTTAAATATGACTCCGGTATCCAGTCCATCTCTTCCAGCAGTTTTAATGTCCACAAAATTTTCTTTTGAACCTTTTTGTTCTGTTTGTCAAAGAATTTTTCAAAATAATCTTTATAGAAATAGAGTCGGCGCCTTCTATCCATAAAGCAAAGATAAAAAAAGTTGTCCAATCGGACAACAAAATATTTCAACTTTTCTTATACATAATAAATCCCAACCAATATAATATAATCCCATTTATACAAAATGCGCGACCACTTTCGGGCCGGACATTACCCCATCATAACCTTCGTTGCCTACAATATTTACGCAAGCGCAATTAAATTCGCATTTACAAATGAATCACCTCGCCATAAGCCGCGGCCACGGCTTCCATCACCGCTTCGCTCATGGTGGGATGCGGGTGGATGCTTTTGAGCAAGGTGTGTCCGGTGGCTTCGGCCTTGCGGGCGGCTACAATTTCGGCAATCATTTCCGTAACGTTGGCGCCTATCATGTGGGCACCCAATATTTCGTCATATTTCTTGTCGATAAGGATTTTGACAAAACCGTCGGTTTGGCCGGCGGCCTTGGCTTTTCCGCTGGCGGTGAAAGGAAATTTACCTACCAGGACATCATAACCCGCTTCGCGGGCCGCTTCTTCGGTATAACCCACCGATGCCACTTGGGGTGAGGTGTAAATATTGGACGGAATGTTGTTGTAATCAATGGGCTCGGGGTCCAGGCCGGCAATTTTTTCAATGCAGGTAATACCCTCGGCCGAGGCCACATGGGCCAGGGCCGGTGTGTCGATCACATCACCGATGGCATAATAACCCGGCACATTGGTGCGATAAAAAGTATCCACCTTGATTTTGCCTTTTTCGGTTTCGATGCCCACATCTTCCAACCCGATATCTTCGATATTGGCTTGGATACCCACGGCGCTGAGCACTTTTTCGGCCGTTACATCCGCTTCGCCTTTTTTGTTTTTGTAAAACACTTTGACGCCCTTGTCGGTAATTTCATGTCCGGTAACTTCGGTGCCGGTGAGCACTTTGATTTTGGCCTTTTTAAAACTACGTTCCAATTGCTTGGACACTTCCGGGTCTTCGAGCGGCACAATGCGGGGCAGGTATTCGATGAGCGTTACCTTGGTGCCGATGCTGTTGTAAAAATAGGCCATTTCCGCACCGATGGCGCCCGAGCCCACGATAACGATGCTTTCGGGTTGTTGTTCCAGGGTCAGTGCTTGGCGATAACCGATAATGTGTTCCCCGTCAATGGGCAGGAACGGCAGTTGGCGTGCCCGTGCGCCGGTGGCAATAATGATGTGGTCGGCATCCAAATCGCTAACCAAAGCATTGGGATGAGTGATGCGAACCTGCTTGTCGGGCAGCACTTGTCCGGTACCGGGAATGACGTGGATTTTGTTTTTCTTCATCAGAAACTCAACGCCCTTGCTCATACTTTCGGCCACCCGGCGGCTACGCTTGATGATGGCCGGAAAATCGGCGGCGGCATGATCTACCTTGACGCCGTAATTTTCAGCATGACCGGCATACTGAAACACTTCGGCGCTTTTCATCAGGGCTTTGGTGGGAATACAACCCCAGTTGAGGCATACGCCACCCAAATTTTCTTTTTCCACAATGCCCGTTTTAAATCCAAGCTGTGCGGCACGTATGGCGGCCACATATCCACCGGGCCCGCTACCGATAATCAGGACGTCGAATTTCATAGGTCGTTATCTTTTAGCTCAAAAATAGGCATTTTCGGGCGGGGTGCCAAAGACAAGTAAACGAAAAGGCGGAAATCACGGGTATTTCCGCCTCCGAAAACAGTCAAATGATATGCCCTAACGTTTGACAAACCGACGGGTATGTTCGCCGCCGGGCGAAACGATGCGGTAGAGATAAACGCCGCGAGGCAAACCGGCGGTGGAAATGCTCACCCTGTTTTGTCCGCCATGCAAGCGGAAACTTTTACCGGTTAACCTTTTTCCGTCCAAGTCGTAAATTTCAATGCTTATGCGCACATTTTCGCGGGCTTGGATGCGGAAGTGCAAGCGATCGCGGGCCGGAACAGGAAAGGCACGTAATTCCTCGGCCCGAATATATTTGTCGGTAGCCGCCGGATAGCCCAAATAAACATTGTCCAATAGCATCCACGAGCCCGGGTTTTCACCGTTCCATACATCAAAGCGTAAACTGTCGTGGGCATATTGAAGGTTCAATGGAATATCCACGTGTTGGTAATTGTTAATATCACTCGTATAATCCCTGCTGACATATTCGTTCCAGCCCGGATTGGTGGAATTTTTGAAAATAAAACGTATCGTTCCCATATCACCCGCTTCGCGGTGGGTTTTAATATCGTAGGAAATGCTGGTAGGATTTTGGTTAAGTGCCATACCGCCTTCCATTCCGGTGTGTGAAAACAATTGTCCGTTGGTAATAACGGCATTTATCGTATCACCCCAGTGATTGACGGAATTGACCAAATAAATGGCATAGCTTCCGTCTGTGGCATCGGTGTTTTTTTGGATACTTTCGGGCGAAGAAAGCGGTTCGTCGTCGAGCGAAGTCATGAATCCGTCGGGTTTTTCCACATCGTTGAAGGTCCAGTTTTCGAAACTCCAATTGGGCGGCGGAGGCACACTGGAAGTATTGGAAATAAAGCGGAGGTTGTCAAACATCACCCAACTGCCGATTTGCATTCCATTGCCGGTAATGGCATTGCTACTTGCCGCACCTATCATCACGGTGTCGGGGACGGCGCCTGCGGGCATACGGGTAGCCAAAGTAATGGTTTGCCAGCTTTGTGTATTCATGGAAGCATCGATATGAACGATGGTATCGAAAAGCGGGACGGTTTGGTATTTGAATTCAATCAGGAAAAGCGCCGTATCCTGTCCCACCACACCGGCTTTGTAATCGATTTTGACCGTATCCACATGGGAACCGTAAGGTGTTCCGCCCGTAAAATCATCGGGAAAGAAATTGACGAAATACCCGGGTTCCACTTC
>WGAP01000156.1 GCA_015494775.1 Flavobacteriales bacterium
GCCGGTTTGGGAGTTTGTGATAGCAGGAAATCGAAGCCGTCGATGTCGGTATTGAAACCGATGCGTTTGCCGCGGCGGAAAACGATGGTGTTGACCACGCCCGTAATGGCAGCCGCTTCGTCCAAGTGGTCAAGCAAAGGGATAATGGTTTGTTTGTAGGGTATGGTAACGTTGAGTCCCGACCAATCGCCGATGAGCACTTCATCCAAACGGCCGGGTTCCACGTCCAGGATTTCGTAGCTGTAAGGAACGGCTTCGCGCCGGAAAATGCCGGCAAAAATTTCGGGCGACAGCGAATAGCCGATATTTTTCCCTATCAGTCCGAAACGTTTGCTTGAAGTCATTGTTTAGCGGCTCGTTCCAAGCCCAAAATTAACACAATTCCCGTCAATGCCAAACCCAAGGCGGCCCAAAGATGCGCTTGGCCGGCATATTGTCCGGGCCACACGGGCACGCCCTCGGATTTCCAAGGCCAAATCATGGCTAATGAACCCACCAAAAATCCGCCCAAAAGCGAGAGCGTGGGTTTTTCGTAGCGGGCCAACAACCACCGGAGTAGATGCGAAAAACCCGTAATGCCTATTCCCACTCCCAACACAAAAACCGCCAGATGCGGAACGTCAAAACGGTTGACCCAACCCAAAACGGTGGCATACATGCCGATGAGTATCAAAATGTAGCTACCCGAAATGCCCGGCAAAATCATAGCCATACTGGCTAACATGCCGGCCAAAAACCCCGTGAACAACGAAACTTCGCCACCCGTTTGTGCCGGATGCAACCAAGCGATAAGCAATCCGGCAACCACCCCTGCCGCCACAAATAACCAACGCCCGGCGTGCGAGCCGGCCATGCGGAGCACCATCAGGGAACTGGCGGCAATTAATCCGAAGAAAAAACTCCAAACATGTACCGGATAATGATTGAAAAGCCACCGGATTAACGGGGCAAAAAGCAATACGCTGGTCAGGATGCCGGCAAAAAGCGAAAACAAAAAATTGCCGTTGACGGCCTGCCAAAAACGCCTCCACCGGCCGCGAAAAAACAGCTGCAAATTTTCGGTTTCGAACAAGGCGCTGAGGGCGAAGATAAACTCTTCGTAAATGCCGGTAATCAAAGCGACCGTACCACCCGAAACGCCGGGAATAAGGTCGGCCGCGCCCATAAGCATTCCACGCAGGTATATGGGAATACGAAACGAAAAACCGGAGACGGGTTTCATAGTCCTGCCGATTCCAAACGGTTGGTTATTTCGGGGTCGTCGCCGTAGCGTTTGCGGGCCTGTTCCAGGATTTTTTCGGCCTGGTCGTCAAGTCCGGCCTGGTGGTACAGGTCATACAAAACCAGAAGAAGATTTTTGCCGCGGCCACCCATACGGTATGCTTCTTCGTAAGCTTTGAGGGCCGAGGGGATACGTTGTTTTTTCAGGTAGAGATAACCCAAACTTTCCAGGAGCTTGGCATTGGGAATTTTTTCCACCGCTTCGAGGTTGATTTCCAAGGCAGTGTCGTAGTCGCCTTGACGGATGGGTATTTGCACCAGGGCGTGCCAGGCGGGCAAGTAGGCGGGGTCTTCATATACGGCCAGGCGGTAAAATTCCTTTGCACGTTCCCGGTCGCCCGATTTTTCGTGGCAAACGCCCAGTCGCATAAAAATACCAGCCGAAGGGTCTTGGGTTTTGAGCACGCGCAAATAGTGGTAAATGGCGGCAGGATACACCTTGTGGGCTTCGAAGAGTTCGGCCAGGAGCAAATGGGCCGTGGGGTGGTCGGGGTCGTTGTCCAGGACTTCTTCGAGCAATTGACGGGCCTTGTGGGTTTGACGATTGCGCGATTTCAGGTATTCGGCGTAGCGGATCATTATTTCGGTATCGCCGGGGAAATATTCGAGTAATTTTTCGAAGATGCGGTCGGCGTGGTTGGGCGTAAAACCGCGGTCGAGGAAATGCAGGAAAAAATGTCTGCGAATTTCGGGCGTTTTGCGGCTGTGGAAGTAAAGGTCGCGCACCAGGCGCGGGTCGGCCAGGCCCAATTGTTCCAAACTTTCCGACACCATCAGTGCCAGGTCGGCATCGAGCGGAGCAAACTCAGTCAAGGCATCGAGCAAGGCTTTGCGTGCTTCGGTGTTGCGGCCTTGCGCGGCCAGCCATAGGAAATGCAGAAAACGGGTTTCGAAAAATTCGGGATACTCGGCCTTCAAATAATCCAATAGCGGACGCGATGTGGCGGGGTCTTCGTAGCGAATGCTCCAACGGGCTTTGCCAAACAGGAAATAAAATTCGGAAGGGAAAAGGGCAATACCCAAATCATAGACCCGCGGTAATTTTTCGGTAGGGTCGGATTGCATAAAATAGGTCTCCAAAAAACGTATTTCTTCCGGCGTAAAAACAGGTTTTCCGCCCGTTTGCCAATAAGCGGAAAAACGTTCCAAAATGCCGGTTATTTCATCTTCTGAAAAATATCGGTTCATATGGCGCATACTCCTATAAACCGCTAATTTAGCGGTTTTATTTCAATGGATATAAAATAAAAATAGATGAATTTTTAACAAATCTATGTTAATCCGTTCAGGATTTGACAAATACGTTCGTAATAACTGCCGCCGAACAAATTCAGATGAACCAGCAAGGGATAAAGTTGATAGACGGGCATCCTTTCTTCCCAGCCGGGCAACAGGGGAAAAGCTTCGTTGTAGGCCGCATAAAACCGGTCGTCGAAACCGCCGAAAAGCAAGGTCATGGCCAAATCCATTTCGCGGTGTCCGTAGTAAACGGCAGGGTCGATCAGGACGGGTTGACCTTGGGGGCCCGGCAGGAAATTGCCCGACCAAAGGTCGCCGTGGAGCAAATGCGGAAATTCCACGGGCAAAAGTTTGTGCAGGCGGTCGAAAAGCCGTTCGAAACCTTCGATGCAGTCCAGTTCCACCAAATTTTTGTTGATGGCCAGGTTGAGTTGGGCCCGAAGGCGGTTTTGAATAAAAAAGTTGACCCAGGAAGTGTCTTCGGTGTTGATTTGGATGAGCGAACCGATATAATTGTCGTATTCCAACCCGTAGTGCCGCCTGGTATTGCGGTGAAGTTCGGCCAAACCGGAACCGAATTTTTCCCAAAAATCCGGCGCGGGATTACTCTTTTCGATATATTCCAAAATCAGAAATTGCAAATCGTTCGAGCGACCCGTGGCAATCACTGCGGGCACGCGGATGCTTTCGGTGGCTGCCAGCCGGTTGAGTCCGTCGGCTTCCTTTTCGAACATGCCGGGATAAATCTGTGCATCGTTGATTTTGACAAAATAATCGCCACGGTCGGTGCGGATGCGAAAACTTTGATTTATGTCGCCGCCGTAAACCGGAATCAAACGTTTGATATGCAATTTCCGGCCTTCGGCTTCGCGGAGTTTGTCTTGGATGGCGTTTTGCAGGTTGATTTGCAGGGTTTTGTTCATACGTGGGCGTGTTTTAGCGTATCGAAGCGGTAAAACTGTTCGTAAGCAATATTTTCCAATTGCTCCAATTGGGTTTGGCGTACAAAAGGGAACAGGCGGTTTTGGCTCAAATGGCGGGCCAAATATTCCTGTTCTCCTTGGCCGGGCGTGGGTATCAGGACGGCTTTTTTTCGGAGCAGGAACCAATCCATCACCGAGGTATAGCCGCTACGGGAAAGGATTTTACCGGCTCCGCGTATCCGGGAGGCCAACTCATGGCCGTGGAGTAAATCGAAAACTTCCCAGTGGGACGGGTAATCAAGGCGCGGTATGCGGTTGGTGCCGCGTATTAGGCAAACCTTGCCGGTGAAAAGCGCTTGATGACGGACGAGTAGTTTTTCCAATAGCGTGCGTTGTTTTTCGGGCCCCGACAGCAGCAGGAGCCAGTCGGAGCGGACGGCGGGGCCATCGGAAGTAAAACGCGAAACCGGCCCGATATATTTTACCCCTGAAATTTTTTCTTCGGGATGCCCCAATCGGCCGGATAAACCCGGCGGAGCGGCATAGTCGGGCACATAAATTTCGTTGAATTCGGCCATCCACCGTCGGTGAAGCCGGCTGGCGGCTTTTTGGAAACGTCCGGCCGGCACTTGCAGTTGATGCGTCATATAAATGCTGTGAACCCGGGGATGCCGGAAAAAAGGACGGTTGTCGGAAAAAATCAGTTGCGGCCGGTAGCGGGCCACCAGTTTTTGCACGCTGCGCCGTTCGGCGGAAATGTTGGGCAGGTTGCGCAAAACATGGCCGGTCATATAGGCCGCAAAGCGGTGCGGATTTTCGGGATAGCGGATGTTAAGGGCCGGCAGTTTTTCGAATATGGCGCAGGGGAAATGTTGTCGCAAAAAATCCAGGGCCAAACCGTCGGAAGCGATAACGGGCGTATAGCCACGTGCGGTAAAATCGCGAATAAGGGGAATGCTGCGCGCCGCGTGTCCCAAGCCCCAATTCAAAATACCGACCAAAATCCGTGCTTGCATAAGTCCGCTTCCTAAGCCCTTTCAAGGTAGTTATTTTTTGCGGAACGGGCAATGATTTTCCGGTACAATTTGCGGTATTGTCGTCATTTTTTACGGGCAGACCGGCTCCGCAAGCCGTCGGGGCGTTGCATTGTTTTTTATCAAACACGAAATGTAAATAATTGAAAATCAATTCAAAATTCAAAATTTAGAATTCATAATTAAATCCGCGCCAGGGATGGGAGCGGTTATGCGGCGCAGGCGGCGCGCATGCTTTTCCGTCCGGCGGCGGCGACCAGCAGGAAGCCCCACGCACGGGCGGGCGCGGGCGCGCGGCACGCGCGCCCGCGCAAAAGCAGCGAGCCGACAAGCCGCATTTGAGCGGACAGCCCGACGGCGAGCGGTTTCGTGGCCCCGCCGCGGCGCCGAAGGCGCCGGCGGATTGCCGAAGGCAAGCCGCGCGGGCGTTCGCCCGCCGGCGGGGCCACGAAACCGAGCGCCGGGGCGCCCAAATAAAATCAAAGAGTTTGCACTATCGGAATGAGTTTATCCGCAATGGCTTCGGGCGGGAGTGCATCCCATATTTTTTCGTAGCCCGGGCATATTTTGTTGCCGTAAACCGAACAGGGAATGCGCGGAAATTGCTCCAAAGGCGGGTGGATTTGCATCGCCCCATCCTGGCCCAGGGGCGCAAAGCCGGCGTAGGGATGCGTGATGCCCCAAACGGTGAAAACGGGCACGCCGTAAACCGCCGCCAAATGTCCGTTGCCCGAGTCCATGGCAATCATCAGGTGGAGGCGGGAAATAATTTCCAGCTCGGAAGCAAAATCAAACAAGCCCGCCAGGTTGAACACACGGTCGGGGTCGGAAATCAGCGTGTCGAGCAACCGCTTTTCGGAAGGCGCGCCGAACAGCAAGACAACGATGTCGCTACGGGCGTCCAACAGCCGGCGAATGACTTCGCGCGAGCCGCCCGGCGGATATTGCTTGCCGGGATGCTTGGCCAAGGGTGCATAACCGATGATTTTTTGACCGCGGAACAGGTTGAGAAAAGTTTGGGTTTGACCACTTAGCGGCGGTTGAAGCGGCCGGTAGAGGGAAAGGTCCAGCCGGAAGCCGAGCCGGCGGAAAACATCGGCATAGCGCTCATGCGTGCTGCGCAAAGGCGTGAATTGCAAAGCGCCGCGACGGATAAGCCGGCGTTTTTCTTTGCGGCCCTTGTCAATGATGCGCACCGGCGTTCCCGTAGCACGGAAAAGTGTGCGTAGGTATTGGGTACGCAGCACATTGTGGAGGTCGGCCACGGCTTGGGGCTTCCAAGCGCGTTGTTCCCTGAAAAGCCGGGTAAGGCCGGGAAGGCCTTTGTAAGTCCGGTCGATGTCGGCACCGACGAATTCCAGGCCGGGAATATGCCGGAAAAGCGGCGTAAAAAACGGCCGCGAGAGCATCCGAACGCGCAGCCCCGGATTTTGGGAAGTCAGGGCGCTGAGCACGGGCACGGTCATGGCCACATCGCCCAGGGCCGAAAAACGGATGGCCAAAATGCGTTCGGGAACAGCCAAAATTACTTGCGTTTTTTGTACAAAACGGGGTTAAGTTCGGGGTCGTTGTACATTTTCATTTGCCGATAGACCTTCATGTATTTTTTGCCCCGGGCAATTTCGTCAAGCAGTTCGTCAATGGCGGTGGAAAGGTCTTTTTGTTGTTCGCGCAGGATGCGGTATTTTTCTTCCACTTCGCGGCGTTTTGCATCGGAAATATCATGGCGCCGGCGTTCGATGTCCATGTGGTAGATTTTGAGCGCCAAAATCGACAGCCGGTCGAGGGCCCAAGCGGGGCTTTCGGTGTTGATGCGGGCATCGGGACGGGGTTGTACGTCCTTGAAATGTTCGAGGAACCAACTGTCGATGTATTCCACCGTGTCGGTGCGTTCCTGATTGGAACGGTCGATGCGGCGCTTGATTTCGAGCGCTTTCACGGGGTCGATATCCGGCTCGCGGATGATGTCTTCGAGGTGCCATTGGACGGTGTCGATCCAATTTTTGAGGTAGAGTAAATGTTCCAAACTACCGGAAGGATAAGGATTGTCGATGGGTTGGTCCACATTGTCGGTTTCGTGATATTTTTCGATGCTTTCGCGGAAAATACGATTGGCGGTTTCGGCGATTTTCATGCTTGGAAATTTGTAACGAAAATACGGCAAAAGGCGGGGATATAAAAATGATTAATCGGGTACGGGTATTTTATCACAACGTTTCAGGGAGTTTTATGTGGTTTATGCAGGATAAAAAATCATGGCCATCCGTATTTTCAACGGATAAACAAACCCGGCTACCGTGAAAAAGGCCGTAAAATAAATCCGTCACAAGGCGCTAAAATGCAACGTGTAGGTAAAGTTTCCGTTTTGCAGTTCCCACACCATTTCGTTCTTGTTGAAGGTTTTGATGTCGTAATCGACCGTGGAGCCCGAGCTTTTGATCAGGGAAATATGCCGGGCCGCGTCGTCAATGGTATAATCGCCGTGTTCCAATATATTGCCGGAACTGTCGTGGGTGTAATAATGCCGGGTGGAAAAAAC
>WGAP01000157.1 GCA_015494775.1 Flavobacteriales bacterium
CCTTTTTTGATGTCGTCGGCAATGGTGGGACCAACTTTGATGGATTGCATCATGCCGTATTGCTTCTCACCTTTGGTACTGATAAATTGGTCGAAGGTCATACCTTTGGGGAGGAAGGGTCTGAGCCCTTCGAAGAGTTTTTGTTCCACTTCGCGGTCCACTTCTTCGCCGCTTTGGTCGATTTTATATTTGGTCGTAATTTTCAATTGATTTGCCGCTCCGAAGGTCTTGACTTCGGGTTTGTTTTTATGGCCGTTTTCCACGAACACATTGCCCAGGGCATTGGAAACTTCGTTGCTGTTCATCGCCTGCGGGAAACGCACCGTAAAGGTTCGTCCGCCCACGAAGTCCACGCCCGGGTTGAGCCCTTGCGTAAAGATGGAAATCAATCCGATGGCGATCAACGAGCCCGAAACCAAATAGGCGATTTTGCGCTTGCCGATAAAATCGAACTTAACATTCACCAACCAATTTTCGGTAAACTTGGTGGCATAGGTCATTTGCTTGCCCTTGTTCATCCACCATTCGATAAAGATGCGCGAGAGCAAAATGGCCGTAAACAGGGAAGCGACAATACCGATAATCAAAGTGGTGGCAAAACCTTGAATGGGCCCGGTTCCGAACACAAACAGGATAAAGCCCGTAATCAAGGTGGTAATATTGGCATCCAAAATGGAGGAAAGGGCATTGCTAAATCCGTCGGCCGTGGCCGCCCGTATGTTTTTACCCGCCCTGAGTTCCTCGCGTATCCGCTCGTAGATCAGCACGTTGGCGTCCACCGCCATACCGATGGTCAGTACGATACCGGCAATACCGGGCAGGGTAAGCACCAGTTTCAAACTGGCCAAAACGCCGAATACAAACAGCAGGTTGATAAGCAATACCACACCTGCCACCACGCCGGCACGGCCGTAGTAGAAAATCATCCACAAAACCACCAAAAGCAAGGCAAAGATGAAGGCGATTTTACTTTGGTGGATAGCTTCACGGCCCAAGGTAGGCCCTACGATTTCGGATTGAACAATGTCGGCCTTGGCCGGCAACTTACCGGCGCGCAATACATTGGCCAAATCCTTGGCTTCTTCGATGGTAAAATGCCCGTAAATCTGCGAGCGACCACCAGTGATGGGGCCGTTGCTCACCGTAGGCGCCGAGTAAACCACTTTGTCCAACACAATGGCAATGGTGGACCCGTTTTTGTAGGCATCGGTAGTGAGTTTTTCCCAAATTTTGGCCCCTTTGGCGTTCATGTCCATCGAAACGGCGGGCTTGCCCAATTGGTCGAAAGTTTGGCGGGCATCGGTTACCACGTTTCCGCTCAGCGGCGGAATATGGTCGGCATTGTCGTGCAGGATATATAAGGGAATAATGTCTTTGTCGGCATCGCGTTTGCCCCAAAGGAATTGCGCAAAGCGCAAATTATCGGGACGGGCTTTGACCACTTCGGGATCACGCAGGAATTGATTGACCTTGCCCGTGTCTTTGATGGCGAAAAATCCTACGACAGGTCCGTATCCCGCCCGGCGTTTGAGCGCCGAAAGCGAAACCACTTTGGGTGCTTGGGTGCTGTCCTTGGGCCGGATGCTGTATTTGCGGGAAATAATTTGGTCTATTTGTTGGATATATCCGGCATATTCGTCTTGTTTGTAGCCGGGCCAAAATTCAAGTTGGGCCGTGCTTTGCAAGAGTTTTTTGATACGTTCGGCATCCTTGGCGCCGGGCAGTTCCACCAGGATACGACCACTGGTTCCCAAGCGTTGAATGTTGGGCGATGTTACCCCGAATTTATCGATACGTTTCCGCAACACTTCAAAGGCACTGGTCATGGCTTCATCGACCTTGCGACGAATGACCTTTTTCACTTCTTCGTCGGACATGCCCGGTTCGATGTCGCCGGCCAATTTTTTATTACCGAAAATATGCGGGTCGCTCAACTTTTTACCGCTTTCCTTGGCGATTTTGTCCCATGCTTCGTAAAATAAATCCAAAAAAGGTTTATCGCTCGACTTTTGGGCATCGGCGGCCATTTTCAGCGACCGGTTGAAATCCGGGTCGTGGGTGTGATTGGCCAAATCTTTGAGAATATCCTTGATGGAAATTTGCAAAATCACGTTGATACCGCCTTGCAAATCCAAGCCCAACTTCATTTCCCGCTTCTTGACTTCATCATAGGTAAAATGCATTCCGAGCAAATTATAGACCGGAAGTTTATTGATGGAGTCCAAATAATGCTGTTCCTTGACGGGATCGCCCTGGGCGTATTCACGTGCTTTTTTCTTGATGTTTTGGCCTACAAAAGTGAACGATAATTGATAGATACTCAGCAATGCCAAGAGTATGGCAAACGTTTTAACAAGTCCTTTTCCTTGCATTATTCTTATTTTTTCAAACAATGCGCAAATATAGGATTTACCGCGCTATTTTCCAATGCGCTCTTTCCCGGAACGGCCTGTGCGACTTTTTTGGGCTATTTTTGGTAATATTCATTACAAAAACAACCCGAAAACTGCCTTTTGTCAGTCCTTTGTAGCGAATTTTGGAATAAATTTATATGCAAAACCGCCAACTTGTATGATCGAAGCCATCGAAGCGCGTGTTTACGGAAGGGTGCAAGGCGTTTGGTTCCGTAAACACACCAAAGAACAGGCCGACCTTCTGGGCATTCGCGGTATGGTGCGAAACGAACCCGACGGCAGCGTATATGTGGAAGCCGAAGGCCCTTCGGACAAGATGCGGATTTTTGCGCAATGGCTTCATCAAGGTTCGCCGCATTCGCGGGTGGAACGTGTGGACATCCGGCGCATCGAACCCAAGGGCTACCGAAGTTTTGAAATTATTCGTTAAACCTAAATAACCTAAAACCATGACAACCGATAAAGCATATTTGAAAATCAACAATCAGGAAGTGGAACTTCCGGTGGAAACCGGCACCGAAGGCGAACAGGCCATCGACATCAAAACCCTGCGGGCTTCCACCGGTGGTATCGTAACCGTGGACCCCGGTTATAAAAATACCGCTTCCACCCGAAGTAAAATCACCTATTTGAACGGCGAAGCGGGCATTTTGCGCTACCGCGGCTATCCCATCGAGGAATTGGCCGACAAATCCACCTTTACGGAAGTGGCCTACCTGCTTATTTACGGCGAATTGCCCGACAAAAAGACCTTTGACAAATTTGTGGCCGACATCAAAGACAAATCCTTTGTGAACGAGGAAATGAAAAACATCATCGACGGATTTCCGCGTTCGGCCCACCCGATGGGGATTTTATCATCGCTCACCGGCGCCATGACGGCCTTTTACCGCGATGTTACCGATATTTCGAACAAGGAAGTGCTCTACAACACCATTGTTCGCACTTTGGGCAAATTTCCCATTTTGGGCGCCTGGGCCATGCGCAAACGCAACGGATGGCCGCTCACTTATGCCGACAGCCGGCTCAGCTATGTGGGGAATATCCTGAAAATGATGTTTGAAAAACCCATGGAGCCCTATCAAGTCAATCCGGTGGCGGAACGGGCTTTGGATAAATTACTCATTCTCCATGCCGACCACGAACAAAATTGTTCCACATCCACCGTGCGGCTCATCGGTTCGTCGCACGCCGGATTGTATGCATCCATTTCCGGTGGCGTCTCGGCACTTTGGGGCCCCTTGCACGGCGGAGCCAACCAAGCCGTGTTGGAAATGCTGGAACAAATCCGTGCCGACGGCGGCAACGTAAAAAAATACATCGACAAGGCCAAGGACAAAAACGACCCGTTCCGGCTCATGGGATTCGGACACCGGGTTTATAAAAACTTCGACCCGCGTGCCCGCATCATCAAAAAATCCGCCGACGAAGTCTTGGCCGAATTGGGTGTGGACGATCCTTTGCTCGACATTGCCAAAGAACTGGAACAAGCCGCACTCAACGACGAATACTTCCAAGCACGCAAACTCTATCCGAATGTGGACTTTTACAGCGGCATCATCTATCGCGCCCTGGGCATTCCGGTGGAAATGTTCACCGTAATGTTCGCCATAGGCCGCTTGCCCGGATGGATTGCCCAATGGAAGGAAATGCGCGAAAACAAAGAACCCATCGGACGTCCGCGACAACTCTACGTGGGCCCGGCCGAACGGCATTATGTGCCCATGGAAAACCGGAAATAATCAGCGCATTGGGTTGACACGCGAAGGCCGTTTCGTCGCGAACGGCCTTCGTTGCTTTTTTGTTCCGAAAGCTTTGCGTAATTTAGGGCCAAATCCGTAATTATATGGAAATAGACCGGTTTCACGTGATTGACGAAATTTCGCCTTTGCGTGCCGTCATTTTGGGACGTGCCGACAGTCCCGGGCCTGTGCCCGAACCCGAAGAATGTTACGACCCCAAATCCCTGGAAAACGTATTGAAGGGCACCTACCCGCGTGAGGAGGATATGGTGCGTGAAATGGAATCTTTTCGCGAAGTTTTGGAAAAATACGGCGTGCGGGTATTCCGGCCCAAGCTCTTGGAAAACACCAATCAGATTTTTGCCCGCGATGTGGGTTTTGTGATCGAAAACAAATTTATCCGTTCCAACATTCTGCCTGCCCGCGAATGCGAAGTAAACGCCGTTTTGGAAATTGCCCGCAGTATTGATCCCGACAATATCATTATTCCGCCCGAAGAAGTGCATATCGAAGGCGGAGATGTAATGCCTTGGTATGATTATATATTCGTAGGGACTTACCGCCGGCCCGATTATCCGCAAATCATCACCGCGCGCACCAACGCAGCGGCCGTGGAATGGTTACAACAAATCTTTCCGCACAAAAAGGTGGTGGCTTTCGACCTGAAAAAATCCAATACCAACGCTTATGAAAACGCCCTACATTTGGACTGCGTTTTCCAACCCGTGGGCCATGGCAAAGCCATCGTCCACCGCGAAGGATTTCTCGTGCCGGAACAATATGCCTTTCTGCGGCATTTGTTCGGAGCGGAAAATCTTTTTCACATTACCCGGGAGGAAATGTATGACATGACGGCCAATGTGTTTTCCGTTTCGCCCGAAGTGGTGGTGTCGGACCGGCACTTCCGGCGGCTCAACACTTGGCTTCGCCAACAGGGGCTCACCGTGGAGGAAATCGGTTACAGGGAAATTGCCAAGCAGGAAGGGCTTTTGCGTTGTTCGACGCTACCGCTTTACCGCGACTAACGGATCATTTCGATAATAAAATGATGTTCGGGCGCATCGGCGTGGAAGCGGAGCTCGTCATCGGTGAGGCGGCTGATGCGGCAACGGAACGGAATGTTATTGATGTTCACTTCGAACACACGCGGCGACAGGAAACGATAGGAAAAACGTTCGGCACGGGTGCCGTAAAGGGCATAGATATGCATGGGCCCGAAAACCACTTCCACATCCCGGTAACGGGCAATGTCGGGCACCAAGCCCGTTTCGTAAATACTTTGCAGGCGCCAACTTCGGTGCATTAATTTTTGTTTGGTCTCGAAATCGGCTTCCCGGCTTTTTTGCGAAGCAAAAACATGGTCGTCGCGCATGGTTAATCGATGGGTTTTAAAAGGAATAAGCAAAAATCTTGCCAAATCTCAAACCGGTTGTGAAATAAGTGGCTCCGCAAGCCCTGGCGGTCTCGCTCCGGCGCTCTGGCAGCCCTATGGTCTGCCTTCGCGGCTTCGGAAGCCGGCCGCCCTTCGCCTTCGCTCGGGCGGCGTCTCCCTACGCAGGCCTCGGAACCCTTCGGTTTCCTCGGCAGACGGCGAACCCGCAGGGCGGTTTCGCCTTTATTTGTTTTTTTGTTGACAATCAAATGTTTAACGCATTTTGTAGAGACGCCCAAATTGGGCGTCTCTACGGATAAAATTAAACCCCCTTCAACGTTTATTGTTGTAG
>WGAP01000158.1 GCA_015494775.1 Flavobacteriales bacterium
CCATCCCTGGCGCGGATTTAGTTATGAATTTTGAGTTTTTAGTTTTGAGTTGGTTTTTATCGAAGCGAACTGCATGAATGGCCGGTGCCTTCGATACAATTTTTGCTACGCAAAAATCACTCAGCGACCACCAATCCAGGTGCCTGAGTGCTGCACCGAAGGCGCAGTGTATCGAAGGCACCGGCCATTCATGCAGTTCGCTTCGATAAAAACCAACTCAAAACTAAAAACTCAAAATTCATAACTAAATCCGCGCCAGGGATGGGAGCGGTTATGCGCGGGCGGCGCGCCGTAGGCCTGCCGTGGCGGCGGGGCGACCAGTGGGGAGCCATGTCCGCCACGCTCGCAGGGCAAGAGCGGGCCGCACGTGCATTTGAGCGGACAGCCCGGCCCCGCCAAGTGAACGCCGGCGGGTGCAAAAGCGCTCCGTCGCTTGAAGCAACCGCCGATGCGTGAACTTTGTGCGGGGAGGCGCCCGAAAACAATAAAATTATCGGTGCACAATACTGTCCAAAATGCGTTGCAAGCTTGTGATCATCCGCGCTTGCATCCGCCGGTGGCCGCGCTGGGCCTCGATATTAACGTAGCGAATGCCCCGCCGGCCGCAATAGACCGATAGGGAGCCGTCGTCGGTTACCGATGCGTTGTTTTGCATCAGGGCGTTCCAGCCGGCGGCGGCCAAACGGCGGAACAAAAGCGTGTCGGCGCAGTAGAAAAAATCATCGGGGTCGGTGGCGGGTGCCTGGTGAACCTCAGCCGCATCGGCGGCGTAGCGGGCGCCGGGAAGGTAACTTTCGACCGAATACCGGCCGCGGGTATTGTTGTGCAAAGCCACCACCACGGCGGCATCGTTTACTACTTGACCCAAGACGAACCGGGCGAATCGGGCTACGGCCGTGTCGGCCTCGGGGGTGTAGGCGTGCGAAAATTCCTTCAAGGTTTTTTTGCGTCCTTCGGGGGTGTAAATCCTGTTGGGGTCGAAGCCGTAGCGCTTGCCGTGGAGGCGAAAACGGATGTTGCGTCCGCCCGGATGCCGGAGTTCCCACAGGCGGCCGTGCCCCACAACGCGACGGGCCGCCCTGACGGCCGTGTTCTCGTCGTCGTGCATATTGAACCATACCACGGGCAAGCTGTCATAGTCGTAATGGATGAGCCGGATATCGGTATTTCCCAGGCGGTAATGAATGATTTGACGGCTCCGGTAGGCGTGTGGCGCCGCGCAGCGGGCGATTATCCAAGGCAAAATAACGGCGATAAGCAACCAAATCCGGGCTTTTTTCATTTTTTTTCTTTCGTGAAAACCGCTCACAATTTAATGAAAAATACACGTTTCGACCTGAAAAATGGTCATTGCGCGATTTGACCCTCAAAATCTAAAATTCCCTTTGCATTTTTTAGAAAAACATTGTATTTTTGCCTTGGAAACCCCAAAAATCTACGGCCTTCTCATACGTATAAATATACTTCCGCACGTGCCCCGCTAAGGGCCTTGTTCCTCGACCCAGAGGTTTTCATCTGAACGTGCACGGGTTTTGTCCGTGAAGAGCCGCCGGCGGCCGTTTGCCGCATACTTTCGAAACCGTTTTACTAACCTTAGCAAATCGAGCTTGTTTCAGGGACGGGAATTTTACGTCCCCGCGGCAAGTTATCCGTGTAACCTGTGTTTAATCCGAAAAAACAAAGAACAATGCACAACGACAACGCTTTTTCCGGCCCGCAAAACGAGGAAGAATTCAATATGTTTTCGCATTTGATCCGCCATTTGGCCCATCTGGCCATTACTTCTCCATACTACAATTTGGACGTGATGTTACAACAGTCCCTGAGCAAAAGCGATCCCGAAGGACATCGCTGTACGCGTGTTACCTACGAAACGGCCAAATTTTTGGCCAAACTGGTCGGTGCGTGGGAGGAGGAACGAATAGGCCAAGGATTGTTTATGGATTTTAGATCGGCCGACAGGGTCAGAATGTTGTTGGATCAAATCGGGATTTTCGAAGCCGACGAAGGCATCTTGCTCCAATTGCCCCGCCCCCGTAAAGCCAACCCTATGGTGGGATTGGACCCCAACACCATGCACATCTACCTGCATGCAAACCCCGACGGAAGTCTGCAACCGCCCGTTATGGTGAGCGCGTTTAACTAAACCGAACCCACAACCGCCCAAATGGAACACCCGATTATGGTATCCCGTTGCTCCGCCAATTATAACAAGGTCATATACCGGCTGACCCGGATAATGCGTAAGTATTTTCCCGACAATGATGTGTTGACCAAACTTATGTTTGAAACTTTCAAAATAGCAAGCAAAGCTTTTATGAAAAAAATCGAAGAAGAATTACCCGACGAAATGCTCGAAAATGAAATTTTCCGGACATATCTCCCCGATTTGGCCTTTGAGCAATTGAACTTTTTCTTGCATTTTCAAAACGGCAAGCGCATCCATGACGGTATCCATGTGGAGCCCCGGTTTTTTTGCGACAAATTATTGATGCTTTATTACCGGAACGGGGAATTAATCGATTTCAAATGGGTATTTTTTTTCGATACGCACTTTTTGATGGAGCTATACACCGACAACTGAACGCCTTGCAAATAGGTTGCATTCTAACCCTCTAATTTTGTCCCGGACCCAAAACAAAACCTTTACCGCCATGCAGCAATTGAAACAACTTGCCAACTCCGCCTACAACCGCCGGATGAACCTGCTCATCCGGACGCTCGAACGCCATTTCCCCGCCCTTGAACAGCGAATGGAATTCCTCGAAGTGCTGGACTATGCAATCAAATCCCCCGACAGCGAAAAAAGCTATTCCAAGGTTATCCAACGGCTGATTTGGTATTACGAATACCTTTCGGAACACGGCCCGCAGACGCCCTACACCATGCAGGAGATGTTTCTGTATGACGAACTGGAATTTTATTGGTATCGCGACTTTACCCTGGTGCTTCACCGCCGGCGCCTACCCGTATGGGACAAGGATTTAAACATGGTAACGGGCTATGAACCCGGCAATGTAACCCGTATCCGCCTGTTTACGCATAAATATTTCGATCCTGAACATGTGGAAATGGTTTATTTGAATTGACACCGGGTTATTGATTTGGGGCGCTTCGGCAGCCGCCGCCCGAGCAAAAGCGAAGGGTGGCGGCTGCCTGCGCATGCTACGAAGCCCGTTGGCGCCTTCGCTACGCTCGGCGGCTGCGGTCTTCTTCGCGGCTACGGGAACCTGCGCTTTTTATTAAAAATAAATCGCAAATCATTGAAAATCAATTCAAAATTAAAAATTCATAATTCATAATTAATCCGCGCTTGTTTCCCTTCGCACCTTCGGGAGCCCTTGCGCTCCGCCGATATATAAAAAACGTAAACAATTGAAAATCAACTCAAAACTAAAAACTCAAAACTCATAATTAACCATGCGCTTGTCTCCCTACGGGCTCCACAAGCCGGCGCGCCTTGCAAGCGGCGGCGCTTGTCTTGTTCCGCGGCTACGCGAGCCCGGGCGGTCTCGCTC
>WGAP01000159.1 GCA_015494775.1 Flavobacteriales bacterium
ATCGTCGAGTGATTTTTTGACCTTCCAATTGTCCTCGGGCAACGGGTCGGACAGGACGACGTAGAATTTAAAATTGGGGAATTCGCGTTCCAAGCCCCTGAAATGATCCAAATAGAACAATTCCATACGCGAACGTCCGCCATACCAATAGCTTACTTTCCGCTTGGTTTTCAGGGTTTTGAACAAATGGAACAAATGCGACCGCATGGGCGCCATACCCGCACCGCCGCCTATGTAAACCATTTCGGAATCGCTGTCTTCGTTGATAAAGAACTCGCCGTAAGGCCCCGAAATCACCACTTTATCGCCCGGTTTGCGCGAAAAGATGTAGGACGATGCAATCCCCGGATTTACATCCATCCAGGCGTTTTTCTTGCGGTCCCAAGGCGGTGTGGCAATACGCACATTGAGCATAATGCGCCGGCCTTCGGCCGGATAACTGGCCATGGAATAGGCGCGCGTAATCTCCTCATCGTTGCGCATGACCAAAGGCCAAAGGTTGTATTTGTCCCAAATGGGCTTGAATTTATCGGGCTCGCCGGGATGTTCTTCGGGATGCGCCGTAATATCGATGTCCTTGTAATTCACCGTAACGGGCGGCACATCGATTTGGATATAACCGCCGGGCTTGTAATTGATGTCTTCGGGCACCTCCACCACAAATTCCTTGATAAACGAAGCCACATTGTAGTTCGACACCACGGTGGCTTCCCATTTTTTGACGCCGAATACTTCTTCGGGAACGGCCACTTTCATATCTTCCTTCACCTTGACCTGACAACCCAGGCGCCAACCTTCTTCTTTTTCTTTTTTGGTAAAATGCGGTTCTTCGGTGGGCAGCAATTCACCGCCGCCTTCCAGCACGCGCACTTTACATTGCAGGCAACTACCTTTTCCGCCGCAGGCCGAAGGCAGGAAAATACCTTGTTCGCTCAACGTCGAAAGCAGGGTGCCGCCGGCCGGAACTTCCAATTCCTTTTCATCGTTTACCACGATTTTTACTTTGCCCCCGGGCAAGAGTTTGGCCTTGGCCCAAAGCAACATAATCACAAGCAGTTGCACTACCACAAGAAAAATAATCGTGCTTGCCAATATAAATTTCCAATCCATTTCGTTATCTGTTTACATCAAATTTTTATTCCCATAAATGCCAAGAAACCAATGGCCATCAATCCGGTGATGATAAAGGCAATACCCAATCCCCGCAAAGGAGCGGGCACATTGGAATAGGTAATTTTTTCACGGATGGATGCCAACAGCACAATGGCCATCATCCAACCGATACCCGACCCCAAACCGAAACTCAACGATTGCCACACATTGGTAAAGCCCTTTTGCTGCATAAATAGCGAACCGCCCAAAATGGCACAGTTTACGGCAATAAGCGGCAGGAAAATACCCAAAGACGCATAAAGCGCCGGCGCAAAGCGTTCCACGACCATTTCCACCAATTGCACCATGGATGCAATGACGGCAATGAACATGATAAAACTCAAAAAGCTCAAATCCACGTCGGCCAGCGAAGGGCTGAGCCACTTCAAAGCGCCGGGTTCGAGCAGGTATTTGTTGAGCAAAAAGTTCAAAGGAACGGTAATGGTGAGCACAAATACCACCGCAATACCCAATCCGATGGATGTTTTTACCTTTTTGGATACGGCCAAATAGGAACACATACCCAGAAAAAAGGCAAAAATCATGTTGTCGATAAAAATGCTTTTGACAAATATGTTAATCAGATCCATAGCTTATTCTTTTTCGGTGAGTTGAGGCATATAACTACGTTGTAGCCAGATAATCACGCCCACGGTAATAAGCGCCATCGCCGGCATCAGCATCATGGCATTATTCATATACCCGTGGTCGTAAAACCATTGCGGAATAACCTTGTGACCGAACAACGTTCCCGACCCGAACAGTTCGCGAATGAAGGCCACAATGATTAGAATCAATCCATAGCCGGCACCGTTACCAATGCCGTCCAGGAATGATGCCCAGGGTTTATTGTCCATGGCAAAGGCCTCCAAACGGCCCATAACGATACAGTTGGTAATAATCAATCCTACGAAAACCGACAATTGCTTGCTAATGTCGTAGGCAAAAGCTTTCAGCAACATGTCCACCAAAATCACCAATGCGGCAATGACCACCAATTGGACGATAATGCGCACGCGCATGGGAATTAATTTGCGCATGAATGAAATGATGAGATTACTAAACGCCACCACGGCCATCACCGACAGCGCCATCACAATGGCCGGCATCAGTTTGACCGTAACGGCCAATGCCGAACAAATCCCCAAAACCTGCACCGTAATGGGGTTGTTTTCAAATAAAGGATCGAATAATATTTCCTTGCTTTTTTTCTTGGCCATAGCTTATTGTTTTTTTAGTTTGTTGAAATAAGGAACATAATGTTTCACCCGTTCGTTGATCATGGCTTTTACGCCGTTGCTGGTAAGCGTAGCGCCCGATATGGCATCGATTTTATGATCGTTTTTGTTGGTTTCGTCCTTCCAATGTTTGACAATATCGATACCCGTAAATTGACCGTTCGGGTCAAAGAGTTTTTCGCCTTTGAAGCGGTCTTCGAACCATTTTTCGGTGATATTGGCACCCAAGCCGGGCGTTTCGCCTTTGTGGCCGAATTTGATTCCGTGGATGGTGTTCATGTCGTCTTCCAGGGCAATGTAACCCCAAATATCGTCCCAAAGGCCTTTACCGTACATGGGAATAATGTAGTAGGTTTTTCCGTTGTAACGGGCAATAAACAATGGATAATGTTGTTCGGCGGCCGGTTTGGCCAGTTCACGCTTCAAATTGATTTCAAAGGCATTGATGCCTTGCACGGGATTTCCTTGGTTGTCCAAAGTCAATTGTTTGATAATGTATTGATTAAAATATTTTTGAATCAGGTCGTAATTTAAACTCAATCCTTTGGATTGAGCCGCCTTTTGAAGTCGGGCCTGATCCAAACCGATGATATAAAGGATGTCGGTCATTTTTTCCTGGCGCTTGTTTTGTTCGTGAAAGGGCTTGAAAAAGGTAAAAGCCCCCGACAGCGCCACGGCCACCACCGCCAAAAGGACGGTCATAAATATCAGCGTATATCCGTTACTGTTTCTATCGAATTTCATAGTCATTGTTTTTCAAGGGTTGCTACGCGCTTCATACGTTTTTTGACATTGGCTTCCACTACAAAATAATCGATGGTGGGCGCCACCACGTTCATCAGCAGGATGGCCAACATAACCCCTTCGGGATAAGCCGGATTGAGCGTGCGTATCATAATGGCCAACAGCCCGATGAGAAAACCGTATATCCACTTGCCGCGATTGGTTTGCGCCGCGGTTACCGGATCGGTGGCCATAAAGGTCAGCCCGAAGGCAAAACCTCCCACCATCAAGTGCTGCCACCAAGGGAATTGCATCAAGGTATTGGCACCCCAAGCATTGAAAATCAATCCCATGCTAATGCCGCCCAGCAGGCCGCCCAACACGATACGCCAACTGCCCACTTTGGTAAACAGTAGAATGGCCAAACCGATGAGAATCATCAGCACCGATGTTTCGCCCACACTGCCGGGAATGGTGCCCATGAACATATCCCACCAGGTCCAGGCCGCATGCTTGCCTTGGGCCAACATACCCAGGATGGTTTCACCCGAAATGGCATCGGAATGGGCCGCGCCGGGCACCCAAACGGTGTTGCCCGACATGGTGGCCGGATAGGAAAAAAAGGCAAACGCCCGGGCCGTAAGCGCCGGATTAACAATGTTCATACCCGTACCGCCGAAAACTTCCTTGCCGAAAATCACGGCAAAAGCTACCGACACGGCCAATATCCACAGCGGAATGGTGGCCGGCATAATCAACGGGATGAGCAAGCCGGTTACCAAATAACCTTCGTTTACATCATGTCCCCGTTTGATGGCAAACCAAAATTCGATACCCAAGCCCACCACATAGGAAACGATAATCATGGGCACCACGTAGCGGGCACCGAACAGGAATTTACCCCAAAATCCCGGGTCTTGTCCCAGTTGGACAAAATGTTGATGTCCCACATTCCAAATCCCGAATATGGTCGCCGGAATAAGGGCAATCACCACGGTGATCATGATGCGCTTCAAATCCACCGAACTGCGGATGTGCGCACCTTTTTCGGTTACCATTTCGGGTGTGTAGAGGAAAGTGTAAAAGGCCTGATAGGCCGAATGAAATTTGTGATATTTGCCCCCTTCCAGGAACAAATGCTCGTATTTTTTCAGGAATTTATGCAGTGCTTTCATAGTCAGTTATTATCCGATTTCGACCATCATAATGTCCAATCCGTTCCTTATGATATTTTGCGCGTTGATTTTGCTCGAACTGATGTAGTCCACCAGGCCGAAGTCTTCGGGAGCCACTTCCAGAATGCCCAATTGTTCCATACGGTCCACATTGCCCGTCAGGCACGCTTTGAGCAGTTGGACGGGAAAAATATCCAAGGGCATCACTTCTTCGATTTCTTCGGTCATCACAAACGGGCGCTCTTCACCGTAGAGGGCGGTGTCCAGTTCCCGTTCCTTGTTCGACCACCAGTCGGCATTGAGCCGGTAAACGGTTTTGCGCGACTCGCCCACAAAAGGCAACCATCCGAAAAAGCGTGCCTTGGGTTTATCCGACAGCGCCGTTATCGATGCATCGAACACGTCCAGAAAACCGTCTTCGGTAATATTGGTTCCGGTAAGCGGATTTCCGCTGACAAGCCGCACCTGCTCGGTGCGTTTGAGCAGGGAGCCGACGGCGTCTTTCAGGTAAGCACCTTGCTTGACCTTGTAGTAGCGCGGTTCCTTGAACATGGGCCCGGTAAAAGCCACATGCTTGGTGGCATCGTAGCGACCGGTGAGGAACAAGCGTCCCATAATCACCACATCCCACGGATTGACCACCCACACACGGTCGCCCTGCACAATGGGATGCGTGTGGGCGATGGCCACGCTCACATTTCCCGCCGGATGCGGCCCATAGACTTTCAGCGTCTCGGCACCAGGAATATCGTCAAACATGGTGGACGATTCCCCGTCGGCGGTAATGTAAACCTTGCCGTCGGTCAGTTTGCCCAGGATTTCCACACCTTTGACAAAGGCCTTGCGTTCGTTGGTCAGGGCAAAGTTGTAGTCCGGTGCCAAGGGCGCCGTGTCATAGGCCGGAATATAAACGGCCTTGGGCTTGTCGGCCGGATTGGCCGTAATGTCGTAAGGACGTTGTTTGATATAGGCAAACAAACCGCTGTCCAGCAATGTTTTCAGCACATCTTCGCGCGTGCCGTCTTGGGGCTCGAATTCCTTATAGCTGTCTTCGGCATCGGCTTCGATGACCACGCGCAAAATCACGCGGCGCTTCCCGCGCACGATCTCCTTGACGGTGCCGCTCACGGGACTGCCGACGGCCACTTCGGGCACATATTTGGAGTAAAAAAGTTTGTCGCCCGCCTTCACCTTGTCGCCCGGTTGCACAAACAGACGCGGATTGACCCCCAAAAACGAGGTCGGCTTAACCGCGTAATAAGGCGCGCGGCCGAGATTTTCCACCACGGCCACGGGTTTGCCTTTCAGATTGACTGTCAGTCCTTTTCTAACACGTATCCGGTTGTTTTTCATACTTTTTATTGTTACCCGAACAAAGTTAAGTCGATTTGTCGAATTCTACGGTCATAATTATTGCAAATGGAACAAATACTTAATGATATTTATCAGGAAAACCGCACTTTTGTGTAATAAATATTACGTATAAATCTTATGATTTTTGGGCGCCCGGCCGCACGCGTTCGCCTAGGCCGCATCCTTTCGCCTTCGCTTATGCTGCGGCAGGCTCACGCGGCGCCCGTCGGGCTGTCCGCTCAAATGCGCAGGCGGCCCGCTCTTGCCCTGCAAGCGTGGCGGACGTAGCTTCCGCCGGTCGCCCCGCCGCCACGGCAGGCCTGCGGCGTGCCGCCCACGCATAACCGCTCCCATCCCTGGCGCGGATTTAATTCATTTCCCATACATCCCGCAGAGACGCGATGCATCGCGTCTCTACATCAATGAATATTGAAGGCAGATTATTTTCGCCCATATCAAAACAAAAAAACACAAAGGCGAAACCGCCCGGCGGTTTCGCCGACCGCCGAGGAAACCGAAGGGTTCCGAGGCTTGCAAGGAGACCGCCAGGGCTCCGCAGCACGCGAAGGGAGACGCCGTAGGTGGCTCCCGAAGCCGCGGAACAAGACAAGGGGCGCCGGCGCCGCGCAAGGCGCGGGGCCGGCGGCGCAAAAATCGGCGGGATTTTTCGGACGGAACGTAAATCAATTACCTGAACCCGCATCAAAGCATCGACTGCTGAATTTTTGCGCCGCCGGCGCGGAATTTCATTCCGCCGCCGGCGCCCCGACGACTTGTGGAGCCCCAAAAAATAAATGTAAGGTGTAGCTTGCCGCCAAATCCCGTATCTTTGCC
>WGAP01000160.1 GCA_015494775.1 Flavobacteriales bacterium
CGGCCAACACCTGTCCCAGCCCTTCGGGAAGGTGCGTTTGCAGGTAGTAAACAAAGTGTGCTTCGGTTTCCACAGGGCGCAGGAACTACGTCAATGCACGCCGTCGGCCTGTTGCATGGCTTGCAACACGTTCAGGATTTTGCGCGTAGTGCGGTCGATGTCAAAATCCAATCCCATCGAAAAACGCACCAATCCTTCCGACAATCCCATGGCCTTTTGTTCTTCGGGCGGCACTTCGCTCGAAGTGCCTTTGCCGGGCGCGTTAAACAGCGTTTTGTAAAAGCCCAAGCTCACGGCCAGGTAGCCCACGTTGGCATCCTGCATACGTTCCATAAACTCCGCCGCCCGTTCGGCGGTTTCCAAATCCAGGGTGATCATTCCGCCGAAGCCGAATTCCGGGTTCATCATGCGCTTAAACAGTCCGTGCTGCGGATGCGACGGCAAGCCCGGATATTTAACCCGCAGGCCCGCGGCGTCCAACGCCCGGGCCAGGGCCAGGGCGTTTTGGCTGTGCTTGACCATACGCACGGGCAAGGTGTGCATGTTTTTGAGCACTTCGGCCGCGCGCAAACTGTCCATCACCGGGCCCAACAGCATGGCGGCGCCGTCGTTCACGTTGCGCAAATCTTCGATAAAATCAGCCCGTCCACACACGCATCCGCCCACCATGTCGTTCATGCCGTTGATAAATTTGGTCAAGCTGTGGATCACAATGTCGGCACCCAAATTGGCCGGCGAAAAAATAAGCGGCGTAAAGGTGTTGTCCACCGCCAGCGGAATATTATGCTTGTGCGCAATGTCCGCCAGGGCTTCAATGTCCGCCACTTCCAGCAGCGGATTGCTCAGCGTTTCGGTATAAACCAATCGGGTATCCGGCCCTATGGCTTCTTCTACCCGTTCCGGCTTGCTGATGTCCACAAAACTGACGCGGATACCGTATTTGGGCAGGAAGTTTTTCAGGAAGGCGTATGTTCCGCCATACACGGTGCGCGAACTCACCACATGGTCGCCGGCACGCAGCAGGTGCATCAGCACCGACGTAATGGCGCCCATGCCCGAAGCGGTTACCAGGGCCGATTCGGTATTTTCCATTCCGGCCAGGGCTTCGGACAGGTAGCGGGTCGAAGGGCTCGAATGCCGCGCATACAGGTAGCAACCCTCCGCCTCGCCGTGGAAGGTGTCCAGCATGGTTTTGGCGCTGAGAAAGGTGTAGGTGGCCGAATCCGAAATGGACGGATTCACCCCGCCGAATTCGCCGAAAAATTGCAAATCCTGAATGCGGTCGGCCGGCTTATGAGGGGCTTTTTGTTTCATGGCTTAATCCAATGGGTTGAACTGCAATCAATTTACAAATTTTCCTCCAAAAAGAATGCTTCGTTTGTCTTATTCGTCCGTATCATCCATATTGTCCGCATCGTCCTGTGCTTCCACTTCCTTGACGAAATATTTGGTATCGCCCATCCACGGCACTTTCCAGAAGCGCTCGATGTATTTGATTTTGATGTCTTTGCCTTGCAAATCCAAGAGTTCTTTACGCACTTCCTTGTCGCTGTGTTGGACCGAAAAAGGCCATCGTTGGTCGTGGCCGATTCCCAAGCTCAGTTCGCCTTCCCAGGTTTTGAACAGGATACCCTTGTGGCTGAGTTTAATAAGGCGTCCGGCGCGGTAACCTTCGCTATACGGCACGTAGTAGTTAAAGGCGTAGAGTCCGGCCGCCACCAGTATCAGGAAAAGCAAGAATTTAATAAGGAATTTTTTCATGGGCGTGCTTTTTTCCAAAGTTACTGATTTTTTGTTATTTTTTTGGGCGCCTGCCGACATAGCTGCGCAATGTACGGCACCGGGCTGTCCGCTCAAATGCGGCTTGTCGGCTCGCTGCTTTTGCGCGGGCGCGCGGCACGCGCGCCCGCGCCCGCCCGTGCGTGGGGCTTCCTCTGGTCGCCTCCGCCGGGCGGAAAAGCATGCTCGCCGCCTGCGCCGCATAACCGCTCCCATCCCTGGCGCGATGCAGGTCGCTGAGTGATTTTTGCGAAGCAAAAATTGTATCGAAGCGACCGTGCTGAATGCCGGTGCCTTCGATACCCTACACCTTCGGCGCAGCACTCAGCCGCCTGTTTTGTAGGTCATTGAGTGATTTTTGCGAAGCAAAAATTGTATCGAAATGACCGGACGGCCGGGGCTTCGATACACTGCTCACTACGTTCGCAGCAGTCACCGACGTTTTTTTCGCGCCAGCGGGCGTAGCGGTATCCTTGCGCGGGTGCCGACGATTTTCCGGTGCGGGCGGCGTGGCTCCGCAGCTCCGTCAAGGAGACTGCGCCGCCCGCCTAACCGGAAACGGAGGCAACAAGCAAGATATGAGCGGAGCACGCGACGGCAACGC
>WGAP01000161.1 GCA_015494775.1 Flavobacteriales bacterium
AATAATCCGAAAACCAAGCCAATCGGATACCCGTGTTCAGGTAAAGATGATGCGTAAACCACCAGTCGGTATAGTAGAGCGTAGCCCTTGCACGCCAGGCGGGCAAATCCAATGCGGGGCCGCCGTTGGCAACCGATTGCCAGGTGATTTCGGGGAAAAAGCCCCATTTTTTGATACGCCAATCCTTGCGATAGCTAACCGACCGGATTGAAATGGTGTTCGAATAAACATGCGGTAAAGAGTCGGCTCCGAAATACGACCTGTTTTGCACTTGCGCATAGGTTGCCGAAAATTTTCCCCAAGGCGATTGCCAACCGATGCGGATTTGCATGTAGTTTTCGGGCACAGGTGTCGAATTCCAATTAAAGTTGTAAAAACGCGATTGATGTAGCCAATATACGGGCGCAGGGCGTTTTTTGCGTGCAAGGATACCGGCCCGGAAGCGGTGTTTACCGCGCACATAAACGCCGCGTGCTTCGAAGGCATAAAGTCCGTTATCGTAAAATTGTCCGTTCAAATGATAATGAAGCAAACTGTCCCGGTGCCGGTAACGGGCATAAAAACCTTTGTCGGTGAGCAATGTGCGCCGGGGGATTTGCAGAGTGCCCGTTACTACGGTGGTATCGAAGCCCACAAACATACGTCGCAATATCAATCCTGCCCGCAGTCGGGATTTGGGTTTTTCCAAGCCAAAACCTATCCTGTGGATAAAACGCCGGTAGCCGGTGCTGTCGTAGGCCAAGGTATAGGGCAGGGTAGCGCCGTAAACGGCCGCTCCGCCTTTGTATTCGGTATAGGCCTTGTATTCGTCCAAGCCGTAAGTCAGTTTGAGGCCTGGCATTTTTTTCAAGGGAGCCCAACCTGCTTCACCGCCCGATTGGCGGCTATGCCAAATACTTTGGTCGTCGGTGGTGCGAACGGGGATTTTGCCGCGGTCGATATAGGCATTGCTTCCTTGTTCGAAATAACTTTCGTCGGCAATGCCGTTATTTTCGTCGTTTTCCAAATGATTTTTGACCAGGTAAATGCGCATGTAAAATCGCCCGGACGGTGCGGTGTAGTCGGTATTAATAAACCAGTTTTCCTGCGAGGTTAAACTGTGCAAATAATAACCCAACGAATTTAGGCCTTTATAACCCAACCCGAGGTTCCAATAGGGCCGGATATTGACCCCGAAACGCGAGTCGAGCATTTGGCCTTTTTTGTTGCCCGACAGGAAAAACAGCCGCGAGAAAGGCGTTGGCACGTGGTAATATTGCAAATCACTTGCCGTCCTGACCGAAAAACGCATGGCTTCGGGTACGGGCGATGCAAATGGCACGGCCGTTGAATCGTTCCAAATCAAGCGGTTAACCGGTTGGCCGATGTTTTGAAAGGGCATCCCGTTATAGTTGTCCCGGCCCGTAAAATTAGCGCGGTGAAAATCCGCCGGATCGAGTAGCGTGTCGAGCGCGAGCGTATCGCCCGCAGGCGTGTAAAAGCGGTATAGGGCCAAAGGATAGGTTTTGAGTTTGGCTTGTCCGGTTCCCTTGGCGGATGCCGTATCCCGGTCCACCGGCCGAATGGTGTTTCCGTGTCTTTGCATATCACGGCCGCGTCCCAGGCCGCCCAAGCGGTCGATTTGGGCATACATATTGCCGGATAGCAGTATCGTCAACCAAAAAAGAAACCGAAGCCGCATAGCGGAGTTGTTTGCCTACAAAAGTAACGTAAAAAATTCCCTTGGCATACTTTCGGTCAAAAATCAATCCTTCCCGAAGTTTTTGAGCCGTTGTTCCCAATCGACGGTTTGGGAGAGGAAAGCAAAATTGTCGGCGGCATAGAGTTTGGCCGCTTGCATGAGCATGCCCGTGCGGTAGTTGACCGTCTGCTTGGTCAACCGCAGGGCTGTATCGCCGCCTTCGAGGACGGAGTTGATAATTTCGCCTGTTCGTTTTTCCAATTCTTCGGGCGGGGCGGTGTAGTGGACAAGTCCTGTCTCCAAGGCCTGATAGGCATCGAGCTTGCGTCCGGTGAGCAAAAGATCCATGGCCCGGGCCCGTCCTACCAAACTTTCCAGTAGCAAAGTGCATCCTACGGGCAAAATGGCACCCAGTTTAACCGCGGGATAACCCACTTGGGACGTGGTGCTCATCAGGCGTATGTCGGCCGCCGTGGCCATACCGAAACCGCCACCCAAAGCCAAACCGTTGATCACCGCCAGGGTAGGCTTGGGAAATTGGAAAATCCGTTCGGCCGTGTTTTCCAACAAAAGGGCGAATGCCTTGGCCTGTTCCACCGAGTCGAGCGTTTGCAAGGCCTTCAAATCCACGCCCGAGGAAAAACTTTTGCCTTTGCCGGTGATGACCAACATACGAACTTTATTGTCCCTGGCCGCCCGGTCGAGGGTGGCTTGCATTTCTTCGAGCATTTCGGCATCCATAGCGTTCCATTTGTCGGGACGGTTGAAAATGAGATAAGCGGCGGGGCCATCGAGGCGGTAAATAATTTTTTTCATTGCAATCCATTATTTATGTTGAAAATAAACATCACCGAGGCGTTCGATATATTTACCGATAATGTCGAATTCGATATTGACTTTGTCGCCTGTTTTGAGCCGGTGGAAGTTGGTATGTTCAAAGGTGTAGGGAATAATGGCCACGTCAAAACTGCGTTCGCCGATGTTGAACACCGTCAAACTGACGCCGTTGACGGCCACCGAACCCTTTTCGACCATCACGTGCAAGGGTTTTTCGTCAAAAGCAAAACTGAAAATATGGCTTCCGTCGGCCCGGCGAATGCCGGATACGCGAGCCGTTTGGTCCACGTGGCCTTGGACAATATGACCGTCCAAACGGTCGTTGATGCGCACCGAACGTTCCAAATTGACCAAATCGCCCGGTTGCCAATCGCCCAAATTGCTACGCAAAAGCGTTTCTTCGATGGCCGTAACCGTGTAGGTTTTTTTATTTTTATCCAAATCCACCACCGTAAGGCAAACGCCGTTGTGGGCAATGCTTTGGTCGATGCGGATTTCGTCGAAAAAAGGTGCGCGAATGTGGAAATGCTTGTTGCTTCCTTCGCTTTGGATGTCAATGATTTGACCCGTGTGTTCGATAATTCCTGTAAACATAATGGCGCAAGGTATTAAAATTATTGCCTAAATTTACGAATTGAAAAGGAACCGGAACTGATGATGCACAAAAAAGACCTTAAAATACGTGTGGGCATAAGCATAGGCGACCTTAACGGCATCGGGCCCGAAATTATTTTGAAAACTTTTTCCGACAACCGGATGTTCGAATTTTACACGCCCGTGGTGTTCGGCTCCACCAAGGCCTTGTCCTATTACCGCAAGGCCTTGAATATGGATGTGCAATTTTACGGAATCGGACATTTGAGCAATATGGCGCCGCGGCGTTTGAACGTGCTCAATATGTGGCGCGATGTGATTAATATCCAAATGGGCAAGCCCGACCCGGTAACGGCCCGTTATGCGGTGGAATCCTTCGTGCGGGCCGTGGAGGCCTTGAAAAACGACGAAATCGATGTATTGGTAACCGCGCCGATTAATAAACATACGGTGCAATCCGAAGATTTTGATTTTCCGGGTCATACGGATTATTTGGCCCGCGCTTTCGGTCGGCCGGCTTTGATGTTCATGGTATCGGACGAATTGAAAGTGAGTTTGATCACCGACCATTTGCCGCTGCGGCATGTATCCACCCAAATCACAGCCGAACGCATCAAGGACAAAATCCGTTTGACCAACGAGAGTTTACAATTGGATTTCGGCATCGATAAACCCAAAATCGCCGTATTGGCTTTAAATCCGCATGCGGGCGACCACGGACTGATTGGCAGGGAGGATATGGAAATCATTGCTCCCGCGGTAAAATCCTTGAACGAAGAAGAAGATATTTGGGCCTTCGGTCCTTATGCCGCCGACGGATTTTTCGGTTCGGAACAATACCGGAATTTCGATGCGGTGGTGGCCATGTATCACGACCAGGGTTTGGTGCCCTTTAAATTACTGACTTTCGGCCGCGGCGTGAATTTTACGGCCGGATTGCCCAAAATACGCACTTCGCCCGACCATGGCACCGCTTATGAAATTACGGGTCAAGGCATTGCCGACGAAAGTTCGTTCCGCCAGGCGGTTTACCGCGCCGTTGACTTATTCCGTATGCGGCAGGAAAATTTGGAATTAAGGGAAAATAAATTGGAAAAGGACACGGCCGGCAATAATTCGTCATCGGAACAACCGGCCCCGGATAAACAAGCATAAAAATCTTTTGCCGATGAATTATTCGTTGATTTGGACGGAGTTGGTAGTAATCCTTACGGCTTTTGTTTCGTCTTTTTTGTTTACCCAATGGTTTTTTCGCGGTTCGTCGCGGAAAGGCAGGATAATCATCTATGGAGCCATTGCCGGCTATTTGGGTAAATACCTGATGGACAGTTACGGGTTGTTTGTTTTCCCTTCGACCGCATTGAACGGTTTGATTATGATTTTGAAAGTGGTATTTGTTACCGGTTTATTTATTTTTTTGTTATACGAAATAATGCGTAATACGGCCAAGCAATCATGACCCGATTAAGTGTGAATATCAACAAAATAGCCACGCTGCGCAACGCACGCGGAGGACATTTTCCCGACCCTTTGGTTTTTGCGCGCAAAATCCAGGAATTCGGAGCTCACGGCATTACGGTGCATCCACGGCCCGATGAGCGCCATATCCGCTATGCCGATGTGCGGGCCTTACGTCCGTTGGTGTGGACGGAGTTTAATGTGGAAGGCAATCCCATTCCGCGTTTCTTGGATTTGGTGTTGGAAGTCCGCCCCGACCAGGTTACTTTGGTGCCCGACGAGCCCGATCAAATTACGTCGGACCATGGTTGGGATACGATAAAGCACCGGAATTATTTGCAGGACATTATCGGCCGCTTGAAGGAAGCGGGCATCCGCACGTCCATTTTTGTGGATCCGGTGCCCGAAATGGTGGAAGGCGCCCTGCACACCGGCACCGACCGCATTGAACTCTACACCGAGGCCTACGCCCGTGGCTTTGCCGAAGGCCGTGCCGAAGAAGCCGTCGAACCCTACGCCGAAGCGGCGGCATTGGCGCACCGCCTGGGTTTGGGCATCAACGCGGGTCATGATTTGAATTTGGACAATGTGGCATTTTTTGTCAGTCGGGTTCCGCATGTGGCCGAGGTTTCCATCGGTCATGCTTTGGTGGTGGAAGCGCTTTGGTACGGTATGGAGAATACCGTGCGTATGTATTTGCATAAATTGGCAAGCGTTGAACACTAAACCGCGCATTTGGCATTCGAAAATCCTGGGGCGGGGTAGGGATTTGCTTATTCTGCACGGCTTTTTGGGCATGGGCGACAATTGGATAAGCTTGGCACGGCGTTGGGCCGGTGAAGGTTTTCGTGTGCACTTGCCCGATTTGCGCAATCACGGCCAATCCTTTTGGGACGAACGCTTTGACTTCGAAGTGCTTTTGGACGATTTAAGGCGTTATATCGGCCACCACCAATTGCATAAACCGCATATTATCGGTCATTCCTTGGGCGGTAAGTTGGCCATGTTTGATGCCTTGGATGAACCCGATAACCGCGGAAAATACGTGGTTTTGGACATTGCACCGCGGGCTTATCCGCCGCGCCACGGATTTATTTTCGATGCGGTGCGACATACCGAACCGGCCATTTGCCGCACCCGCGACGAAGTGGAAAATCAATTGCGGACTTATTTGCCGCAAACGCACATACGGCGTTTTTTGATGAAAAACTTGAAACGCCTGCCCCGGGGTGGCTTTGCTTGGAAAATCCCGTGGGACATACTGGAACGTGCGGTGCCGCAGGTGAGTATCGCCTTGCCCGAAGGCCGAACAAGCCGGGTGCAAATGTTGCTGCTCCGCGGTTTGCAATCGCCTTATGTGAGTGATGCGGATTTGAAACAAATTCGCCGGATATTTCCGCGTGTTATAACAACGGATATTCCCGATGCCGGCCATTGGTTGCATGCCGAACAGCCCGAAAGGGTTTACCGGGCGATTCCGGATTTTTTGACCGCTACGCAATAAAAAACCGTTGAGGATTTTTATGTTATTCTTTTATTTGTTTCCGTGCTTACGTTCCAGCACTTCAATAACACGCAGGGCCACTTTGTCCTGGATGCCGCGGTCGAGGTGGGAGGTAAAGCCCACACACGAATTGTTGATTTCGCCCAGCACATATTTATCATTGCCGTTTTCGTCCCAATCGAGCATAAAATCGGCCGTCCAAATCAAGGGTGCATCGTAGCCGCCCAGACGTTCCATAACTTCGGGCAATTTACCAAGGAACCAATCCACCAGTTCTTTCCACTCATCCGGGTCGTCGTAGGTGTATTTGGCGCCCGAAAACAAGGTGGCCGAAAAGGCATCTTCGGTATCGGCGGGTTTTTTATGCACCACGAAAATAGGCGTTTCGCCCACCATCAATATGCGGATTTCGCCTTCCTTGATGCGCGGCATAAAACGCATATCCACTAACATACCGTTGTCGCCTACGATGTATTGCTCGGCAAAGTCCATAAATTCGCCCAAAGTGCGGTATTCCACGTGGTTGTCCACCGCTTTGGTGAGTTTGAGTTTGGTGTCGGGGGGCAAGGTGTCGCCCGGTTTGTAAGGCCGTTCGTCGATGACCTGCACGCGCCAAATGCCTTGACCGGTGGAGCCGCGATTTTGTTTGAGTACGCGTTCGCCGTAGGAAATGCTTTTGGGGAAGGTTTTTTTGAATTCTTCTACGGTGTAGTAGGCGTAGGTGTCTTCGGGCACAAGGCCGGTGCCCACCAGTTTGACCAAAGCGTCTTTGGCGCCCAGGTTTTGCATCACGTCGGGATGGGAAAAACCTTCGAGCCCCGCATCGGACAGCCGGCGGAGCGTATCGAAAAAGATTTTTTCGCCCGAAGGAATGGTGCCCGGATTTACGCGCGTAATGTAAGCGTCGTAGCGGTCTTTGGCGTAGTGGTAAATGTCGTCGGCCCATTCATCGCGGAATTTAAAAATATCCACATCCCAACCGCGGATTTTGAGGGCGTTGGCAATGGGTAAGGTGTCCTTGCGGTGGCCGTCGAACCATTTGTCGTTGCCGCCTTCGGCTTCGAAAATCAATACACGGTGTTTCATAGGGTTTATTTTGATTTGTTTTGGATTTCGCGGATAAAAAGCACCAAAAAGAAAAGCCCCGCACTCAGGAGCCAAGGTCCGGTTTTGGCCCCGTCGCGCCAGGTCAGGTAAAGGGTGGCGGCCAATGTCAGGGCAAACAGCAAAATAGCAAGCCGGTAAAGCAAACGCAGGTTTTTCATTGTTTTTTGTCGTGTGCTTGCAAGATAGTTATTTTTTTTGTGGATTAGGGCGCCCCGGCGCTCGGGTTCGGTGGCGCCGCGGCGGCGCCGAAGGCGCCGAGCGGACGCTTGCCGTCCGCTGCGGGCTATCGCCCGCCGGCGGCGCCAACGCCAAGCGTATCGGCCGGCGGAGCGCCTTTACGCTTGGCGGCCCGAACACCGGCGCCGTCGGGCTGTCCGCTCATATTCGCCTTGGCGGATGCCGTGGTTTTGCGCGGGCGCGCGGCACGCGCGCCCGCGCCCGCCCGTGCGTGGGGCTTCTTTCGGTCGCCTCCGCCGGACGGAAAACCATCGGCACCGCCGGCGGCTCATACCGCTCCCATCCCTGGCGCGATGTGGGTCGCTGAGTGATTTTTGCGTAGCAAAAATTGTATCGAAGCGACCGGATTGACCGGATTGACCGGCCGGGGCTTCGATACACTGCTCACTTCGTTCGCAGCACTCATCCGCCGGCCTTCGGCGCATTCTGTCTTAGTTGGGACATCGGGCGCCATGGTTGTTCTGCTATTGTAAACATGGTAGGCGGGTTGTAATGCCATTCGGTTGTTCCGTTCCGCCCGTAAAGACGCGATTCATCGCGTCTCTACAACAATAAACGTTGAAGGGGGTTTAATTTTATCCGTAGAGACGCCCAATTTGGGCGTCTCTA
>WGAP01000162.1 GCA_015494775.1 Flavobacteriales bacterium
AACACGCCCACCAACCGCCCGAAGTGTTGCGCATTGCCGTTCCCTATATCCGCATTGTAGGCATATCGCTGCTGTTTGTGATGCTTTTTCAAGCCATGAAACAGTTTGCCGACGGCATGGGCTATACCAAAATTTCCATGCACGCCATGATAACGGTGAACATTATCAATGTGCCCGTTAGTTATGTGCTCATTTACGGTATCGGGCCTTTTCCGCGCCTCGAAGTGCTGGGGGCGGGTTTGGGCACCATGATTGCACGTTTGCTCATCCTTTTTGTTTTTTGGTATTTCCTGGCCCGCGACGAGCGTACGCGGGAATTCGTAATGCGTTTGCCAGCAAGGATTTTGGATTGGGCCATTGTGCGTCGGCTTTTTGCCTTGGGTTTGCCTTCGGGGATGCAGTCGGAATTTGAGATGGGCATATTTACGGCCACGGTTTGGCTGGCCGGCACGCTGGGCACGCTGTCGCAGGCAGCCAATCAAATCGCCCTGCAAATGGCATCCATGACCTATATGGTTTTTGTGGGTTTGGGTGTGGCCGGAACGGTACGTACGGGCTATCATATGGGACAAAAGGATTACCGCGGTCTGCGCCATGTGGCCCTTTCGGTGCTATTGCAAGCGGCCATGACGGGTTTTGTCATCGGTGTGCTTTACATGGTGCTTCGTCATCAATTGCCGTGGATGTATTTGAGCGACAAACACACACGCGACCAGGTAAATCCCTACGATGTAGCCCGGCTGGCGTCGGGGCTTTTGGTCATTGCCGGATTGTTTCAAATCTTCGACAGCATCCAAGTGGTGTTGCAAAGCATTTTGCGCGGTATGCAGGATGTACGGATTCCTATGTTGTTGATTTTTACGGCCTACTGGATTGTGGGCTTTCCTGTGGCCTGGTTTATGCGTGTGCATTGGGGCGTTTACGGCATTTGGGCCGGCCTTTTGACCGGATTGGGAACGGCGGCCCTTTTATTATTCGCCAGATTTCAATATCTTTCAAAAAAATTTATCCGCCATGGAAATGCCTAAATTTCTCATTGCCGACAACCTGGACTTTCCCGACGATATTTACGTGCTCCACACCGAATTTCCACGTTTTTTGCTCAACGTGGTTACCGAAGAAGTGGAATGGCTGGACGATATTCCCGAAAAAGATGCCTTGGAAAACCAGGACGAACTCATACGGCTGGTACAACAGGCCTTTGATTTCTACGACAAAGAAATGGAAAAATACGAAGCAGACTGATTTCCCATGGGTCGCCACAAAAAAACACTGAAAGATTTGTCCGAACTGGGTGGATTGGTTTATTCCACCGATGCCAATACCCGTGAAAAAATCCGTGCTCGGCAAAAAGCCGGCGCCGTGCTCGAAGCCCGGTTTTCCAAAAAAGGGCGGGGCGGGAAAACCGTAACCCTGGTTACGGGATTTCCGGGCACCGATGCCGAACTCAAAGCCCTGGCCAAGAAAATCAAATCCCGCCTGGGCGTGGGCGGCAACGTAAAGCAGGGTGAAATGATTATCCAAGGCAACAACCGCGACAAGGTCATTGCCCTGTTGGAAGCCGAAGGTTATAAAGTAAAACGTGTGGGCGGATAAATGGCCGTTACACCTTTTTGTCGTACCTTGCAGGTAAATTGAATTTTTTAATCGTTAATCTCAAATTTTATATTATGGCAATCGAAAAAAATCAAGTGGTCGAACTGGAATACACCCTGCGCGACCCGCAAACGGGTGAAATATTGGATCAATCACCCGAAGGAAATCCCTTGAAGTTTATCACCGGCACGGGCCAAATTATTCCCGGCTTGGAAAAAGAAATCATGCAAATGAACTGCGGCGAAAGCAAGGAAATTCTGGTCAAGGCCGCGGACGCCTACGGCGAAGTCAATCCCAATGCCTTCCAAACCATCAACAAATCCGAATTAAGCAACATTCCCGACCTCAAAGAAGGTATGGTACTTTCGGGTCAAGACCCGCAGGGCCATTTGATCACTGTGCGCGTGCACAAAATCGAAGGCGAAAATGTTACTTTGGACCTCAACCATCCCATGGCCGGTAAAGACCTGCTTTTCGAAGTGAAAATTTGCGATGTGCGTCCTGCAACCGACGAAGAATTGGCGCACGGCCACGTACACGACAGCGAACAAGACTGCAACTGTAATCCCGATTGCGGCTGTAAACACTAATCGTCTATAACGCCTTGCCGGCGGAAATAGGCGATCAAAGCATCGCGAACTATTTGTTCCCTGCCTGCTTCGGGCAGGGATTTTTTTTGCCTGAACAAGGGCCATCCGTCCGGCCCCGTGCCCGTGCGTTCACAGTAGGGCGTAAGTGACAAGGCGGCACAAAGCCCCACGTGCGTCAGGTTGATTTTATCGTCTTTGCTGAATTTTTGCGGACCTGCCCCCAACTCCTGCACGCCCACCAAGAACAGAACCGTATCGATACCCGGACGTTCACCACCCGTAAAACGCCGGGACAAAAAGTCCAAAATTTTTTCCCAATCTTGCTCGGAAAAATGCCTGTTTTCCATCAAAATTTCAATATCATTTTGGCAATGGTAAAAAAGATAAACAAGCCGAAAATATCGTTACTGGTGGTGATAAACGGCCCCGTAGCCACGGCTGGATCAATGCCGAACCGGTGCAACATCAACGGAACGAATGTGCCCACCATCGAAGCGATGATAATCACCGAAACCAAAGCCAAGGAAACGGTCAGCGCCATTTCCATATTGAAGCCGTGCAGAATATGACCCAGAAAAACCTTACCCACCACCAGCAAAATGGCCGCCAGCACCAAGCCGTTGAGCAAGCTGAGCGTTATTTCTTTGAGCAAACGTTTCCACAAACTGCCTTTCAAACTGCCTTTGGCCAAACTCTGCACCACAATAGCCGATGATTGCACACCCACATTTCCGGCCGTGGCGGCAATGAGCGGTGTAAAGAAAAACAGCACGGCGTATTTGTTCAGCGCATTGCTAAAACCGTTGAGCACCGTTACGCTCAAAAAACCGCCCAGTAGTGCCACTACCAACCACGGCAGGCGGGCTTTCATCATATTCCAAATGCTGTCGTCGGGTTCTACGTCCTCGGTCAAACCCACGGCCATTTGGAAATCCTTTTCGGCCTCTTCTTGGATGTAGTCCACCACATCGTCCAGGGTGATTTGCCCTACCAAATGACCCAGTTCGTCCACCACGGGCACCACAAACAGGTCGTATTTTTTCATCAATCGCGCCACCTCGTCGGCAGGGTCGGTTACCTTGACCGAATGGATGTCGGGATTATAGACTTCCTTGATGGGCGTTTTGGTGGATGTGGTGAGCAGGCGTTTGAGCGACAAGCGGCCTTTGAGCCGACCGTCATCGTCCACCACATAAATGGTGTGCACGCGGCCCACATTCTCGGCTTGGCGACGCATTTCACCCACGGCGCGCAGCACATTCCAATTTTCGTTTACCTGCACCAATTCCTTGCCCATCAAACCGCCGGCGGTATCCTCGTCGTAGCGCAACAAGTCCACAATGTCCTTGGCGTGTTCGGTATCTTCGATACCGGTGATCACCTCATGCTTTTGGTCTTCGGGCAGGTCGGCAATCAGGTCGGCGGCTTCGTCGGTTTCCAATTCTTCGACGATGTCCGAAATTTCATCACTCGACAAGCGTTTGAGAATGTCTTCCCGCTTGCCGTCGTCCAGTTCGGCCACCACGTCGGCCGCGGTTTCGTCGGGCAAAAGCCGGATCACATACACGGCCTCGCGCAAGGGCAAACGGTCCACCACCTCGGCTATGTCGGCCGGATGCAAGTCGCCTAAGCGTTCCAGGACGGCCGCATTGTTTCGGCGGGCAATAAGTTCGCCCAGTTCTTTGACGATATGTTCAATCCGGTTTTCGCTCACTTCCGTAGAGCTTTTGATAGAGTTTTACAAAGTCGGCCGGGCTCAATTGTTCGGCTCTTTGAGCCAAAAACGCCCCGGCCCGGTTTATGTGCGGCAAGTTAAGTTTTTTTAAGCTGTTTCTCAAAGTTTTTCGTCTTTGATTGAAGGCCGTTTTGACCAATGGCACAAACAGCGGCCTGTCCACCGGCGGGAAAATGTCCTTGCGAATAAGCCGTATCACGGCCGAATGCACCTTGGGCGGCGGCGTAAAAACCTGCGGCGGAACGCCGAAAAGGTATTCGATGTCGAAATAATTTTGCAACAACACCGACAGGATGCCGTAGGTTTTATTGCCCGGCGGCGCCACGATGCGCTCGGCCACTTCTTTTTGGATCATAAATACGGCGGCTGGAATTTTTTCGGCCGCTTCCAGGACTTTAAAAAAAATGGGCCCCGTAATGTTGTAGGGCAAATTACCGATAAGGCACACTTCACCTTGGCCCCAATCATCGGGCGGCAGCCGCAAAAAATCTCCTTCCAGAATACGCAAATGTTTTTCGTCGAAATTTTTCCGCAGATAAACCGCCGCTTCGGTATCTTTTTCCACCACCGTGAGTTGGCCATAGCGTTCCGCCAACATACCGGTCAAAATACCCTTGCCCGGCCCGATTTCCAACACGGCGGGACAACCCGCCGGCAATGCCTCCACGATTTTACGGGCAATGTTGGCATCGCGCAGAAAATGCTGTCCCAGGTGCTTTTTCGGCCTTATGTGCATAGGCGGTCAGTGTTTTCCCGTGCTGCCGAAGCCGCCGGTTCCGCGTTCGGTTTCGTCCAAGGCCTCCACCGGCTCCCAGTGCACGCGTTCGTAGCGGGCCACCACCATTTGGGCGATGCGTTCCCCGTCGTTGATCACGAAGTCTTCCCCGCCCAGGTTGGCCACGATCACTTTGATTTCACCGCGGTAATCGGCGTCGATGGTGCCCGGGCTGTTGAGCAGCGTAATTCCGTGCCGGATGGCCAATCCGCTACGCGGACGGATTTGGGCCTCAAAGCCCTCGGGCAGGGCGATAAAAAGCCCGGTGGGAATAAGTTTCCGCTCCCCCGGATGCAGCACCACCGGTTCGTCCAAATGGGCGCGCAGATCCATTCCGGCCGAATGCAAGGTTTCGTAGGCCGGTAGCGGATGCCGCGAACGGTTGACAATTTTGACTTTTGCCATAAACTTTCGGTTTTTCCAAAGATACAAAATCCCTTCGGTGGATTGATGTTATTATTTGGGCGCCCGGCCGCACACGTTCACGCATCGGCGGCTGCTTCAAGACGACGGAGCGCTTTCGCATCCGCCGGCGTTCACGTGGCGCCCGCCGGGCTGTCCGCTCAAATGCGCAGTCGGCCCGCTCTTGCCCTGCGGGCGTGGCGGACGTGGCTCCCCACTGGTCGCCCCGCCGCCACGGCAGGCCTGCGGCGCGCCGCCCGCGCATAACCGCTCCCATCCCTGGCGCGGTGTTCACTTACCCCAATTCCTGACCTCTGTTACTTTTGCAGCACAATTATTTTGTATCTTGCATCCGACCCTTAAAAAATCAATAGCATGATGAAAATAGGAACCATAAAAGAAACCCGCACGGGCGAACGCCGCGTAGCGCTTACTCCCACCGTGGTGCGCGAGCTTGCGGGCAAAGGTTTCCAAGTGCTTGTGGAAACCGGCGCCGGATTGAATGCCCACTTCACTGACGACCAATACCGCGAAGCCGGCGCCACCGTTGCCTCCAAAAAAGAAGTTTTCGAACAGGCGGATGTTATCGTCAAAATCAACCCGCCTTCCGACGAAGATTTGCCTTTGTTCCGCAAAGGCCAGATTTTTGTCGGGCTCCTTTTCCCCTACAACAATCCCGAATTGGCCCAATCGCTGGCCGGTAAAGGCGTTACGGCCTTTGCCATGGAACTCATTCCCCGCATTTCGCGCGCCCAAAATATGGACGTATTGAGTTCGCAAAGCAACCTGGCCGGTTACAAAGCCGTTATCATCGGTGCCGATGCCCTGGAAAAAATCTTCCCGCTGATGATGACCGCCGCCGGCACCATCCGTCCGGCGCGCGTGTTGATTTACGGCGTAGGCGTGGCCGGATTGCAAGCCATCGCCACGGCCAAGCGCCTGGGCGCCATCGTCGAAGCTACCGACATCCGGCCCGAAACCAAGGAAGAAGCCGAATCACTGGGGGCCAAATTCATCCAGGTGCAAGATGCCGACCTCAAAGACGTATCCGAAGGCGGCTACGCCAAGGAAGCCAGCGAAGAATTCCTGCGCAAGCAAAAAGAAGCCGTGGACAAATCCCTTTTCCAAGCCGATTTGGTCATCACCACCGCCCTGGTGATGGGACGCAAAGCCCCCCGCTTAATTACCGAAGAACAAATCAAGCAAATGAAACACGGCGCCGTCATCGTGGATATGGCCGTGGAACAAGGCGGAAACGTGGAACTCAGCCGTCCGGACGAAATCGTTACCAAGCACGGCGTTAGCATCATCGGCAAAACCAACCTGCCGTCGCTCCTGGCGGTGAATGCCAGTGAACTCTATGCCAAAAACATGTATAACTTCCTCACCTTCCTGATGCCCGAAGGTGAACCCAAAATCGATTTAGAAGACGAAATCATCGACGGCACTTTGTCGGTTTACGAAGGCAAGGTGCGCAAATCCTGAAATTTGAAGTAAAAATCCGAATAACCATGAACGCATTTTTCGACTTTATCAACCAAAATATCGAAATGACCTACGTCGTCATCCTGATGATATTCGTAGGTATCGAACTTATCAGTCATGTTCCCGCCGTGTTGCACACGCCGCTTATGTCCGGCGCCAATGCCATCCACGGCGTGGTGATCATCGGTGCCATCCTGGTGATGTTGCACATGGACCCGCAAAACTATGCGGGCTTGGCCATCGGCTTTGTGGCGGTGGTTTTGGGAACGCTCAACGTGGTGGGCGGTTTCGTGGTAACCAACCGTATGCTCGAAATGTTCAAAACCCGAAAATAATACGCCATGACCACACAAGCACTCCTTAATATCGCCTATCTGATTGCCGCCGTTACCTTTATGACGGGCATGAAAATGCTCGGAAGTCCCAAAACCGCCCGCAAAGGAAATTTGATCGCCGCCGTGGGCATGGCCATTGCCATTGTGGCTACCATTTTCCTGCACGACAAACAGGTTTCCGGCACGGTTTACGGACTGATTTTTGCCGCCATCATCATCGGAACTTTCATCGGATGGTATATCGCCGTCAAGGTGGAAATGACCAAAATGCCCGAATTGGTTTCGTTTTTCAACGGTATGGGCGGGGCCACAGCTGCGCTTATCGGCTTGCTCGAATATGTGCATAACACCGGTTCGGCTTACAAAATTTCGATGATTGTGGCCGGATTGCTCATCGGTAGTGTTTCCTTTGCCGGTAGTATGATTGCCTGGGCCAAGCTCAGCGGCAAAATGCGCAAACCCGTTCGTTTGCCGTCCTACAATATTATCAACACCATTTTACTCCTGGTGGCTTTGGCTTTGGCCGTATATATCGCCATTGAACGTCCGGCTTCGCCGGTGATGCTTTACGTGCTTTTTGCCTTGGCATTGGTTTACGGCGTCATGTTCGTGCTGCCCATCGGCGGTGCGGATATGCCCGTGGTGATTTCGCTTTTGAACTCCTTTACCGGCCTGGCGGCCGCCTTCGGCGGATTTTTGTATAACAATATGGCCATGCTCACCGGCGGTGTGCTGGTGGGTTCGGCCGGAACCATCCTGACCATCGCCATGACCAAGGCCATGAACCGCTCGCTCTCCAACGTGATTTTCGGCGGCTTTGGCGATACGGCCGTAGCAGGCGGCGGTGGCGACACCACCAAGGGAACCGTCAAATCCATCACGCCTTCCGATGCCGGTATTCTGCTCAATTATGCCAACAACGTTATCATCGTTCCCGGTTACGGACTGGCCGTAGCCCAAGCGCAGCACGCCATTCACGAACTCGAAGAACTGCTCGAAAGCAAGGGCGTTCATGTCAAATACGCCATCCATCCCGTAGCCGGACGTATGCCCGGACACATGAACGTGCTCCTGGCCGAAGCCAATGTGGACTACGACAAACTGGTGGATATGGACGACATCAACCCGCAATTCAAAAACGCCGATGTGGTCCTCGTGGTGGGCGCCAACGATGTGGTCAATCCGGCGGCCAAAACCAATCCCGGAAGTCCCATTTACGGCATGCCCGTGCTCAATGTGGAGGATGCCAAAAACGTAATCGTGCTCAAACGCAGCATGAAACCCGGCTATGCGGGCATTGACAACGAATTGTTTTATTACCCCAAAACCTCCATGCTTTTTGGCGACGCCAAAGACAGCATTACCAAAATTATCAACGAAGTAAAAAACATGTAGGAATATTCCTTGCATTAATGCCGGCCGCCTCCACCACGGGGGCGGCTGTTTTTTTGCATTCATTTTCGGGCGGCTCCGTGGTTTATGATTTGGAAAAAAATCGAAAAAATTATTATGCGTGCATAATAATTCGAATAATTTTTCGTAACTTTAAGCCGAAAAACAAATGGCATTGCTATGAAAATACTTCTTATGCTCAGTGTGGTTCCCGATACCACATCCAAAATCAATTTTACCGACGATAATACCCGGTTCGACAAAACGGGCATCCAATACGTGATGAACCCGCACGACGAATTCGGGCTAACCAAAGCCATGCAAATCAAGGAAAGCACCGGCGCCGAACTACATGTGGTGCATGTGGGTCCGCAGGCCTTCGAGCCGGTGATGCGCAAAGTGCTGGCCATTGGAGCCGATAAGGCCTTCCGCATCGACATGGAACCCGGCGACAGTTACACCACGGCCGTGCAATTGGCCAATTTCTTGAAGGACAAAGACTACGACCTGATTATTGCCGGCAAAGAATCACTGGACTACAACGGCAACGCCGTGCACGGTTTGGTGGCCGCCATGACCGGACTTCGGTTTGTCAATGCGGTGATGGGGCTGGATTTCGAAGGCGACAAGGTCAAGGTAACCCGCGAAATCGAAGGCGGAAAGGAAATTCTCGAAACCCGATTGCCCTTGCTTATCGGCGGGCAAAAAGGGTTGGTCAAAGAAGAAGAACTGCGCATTCCCAATATGCGCGGCATTATGATGGCCCGCAAAAAACCGCTGGAAGTCATTCCGCCCGTCGAAGCCACGCAAGCCGTGGAATTCCTTCGCTACGAAAAACCGCCGGCCAAGAGTGCGGTCAAACTGGTGGATAAAGACAACCTGGACGAACTCATTGATTTGCTCCACAACGAAGCCAAAGTCATTTAACCCGAAAAAACGAAACAGTCATGAACATACTCATATTTGCCGAAAATAATCAAGGAAAACCCAACAAAACCGCCAAGGAATTGGCTTCCTACGCCCGCGCCCTTGCCGGCGACGGTGGAAGCGTAACGGCCTTGGGTTTCGGGCTGCAAAGTCCTGAAGATTTGTATGCCTACGGCGTTGACAAAGTGCTCAATGTGGATGATGCGCGTTTCGGCACCTTCAACGCCATGGCCTATGCACTCGCTTTGCAACAAGCCGCCGAAAAAACCGGTGCCGGAGTAGTCCTTACGGGACAGTCCGCCGACGGCCAATACGTGGGTCCGCTTCTGGGCGGATTGCTGGGGGCGGCCTATGTAACCCAAGTGGTTTCGCTGCCCGAAAGCACCGAGCCGATGGTGCTCAAACGCAAAAGTTTTTCCAACAAGGCCATTGCCACGGTTAAAATCGATACGGATAAAGCCGTGCTCAACCTGGCCAAAAATTCCTACGGATTGCATGAAAATCCCGTGGATGGCAGCACCGAAAGTTTCGCCCCGCAAGTGGACGATGCCGTATTTGACGACATCCGCAGTGTCCGGGTGGAAAAAGCCACGGGCAAGGTTCCGCTGTCGGATGCCGAAATCATCGTATCGGCCGGCCGCGGACTGAAAGGCCCGGAAAACTGGGGTATGATCGAAGAACTGGCCGATGTGCTGGGTGCCGCAACGGCATGTAGCAAGCCCGTGGCCGATATGGGATGGCGGCCGCATACCGAACATGTGGGGCAAACCGGTAAGCAGGTGGCGCCCAACCTTTACATTGCCATCGGTATTTCGGGAGCCATCCAACATTTGGCCGGCGTAAATTCATCCAAACATATTTTGGTCATCAATATCGACCCCGAAGCGCCCTTTTTCAAAGCCGCCGACTATGGCGTAGTGGGCGATGCCTTCGAAGTGGTGCCCAAGTTCATCGAAAAACTCAAAGCATTCAAAGCCGAGCATTGATAGCCGGCATACGAATAGAAGAAACACCGCTTCCGCGTTGGTAGCGGTGTTTTTTGTATGTGAAAATTGAGAATTATTGTTATCGACTAACGTAAAAATTTTGCCCGGAATTTTTTGAATAATAGATTTAATAAAAAGAGTAACTAATAAATGTGCTAAAAGCGTTGGAATGCACAATACTGTGATCACTGGTGAAAAAATATCTGGAAAAATTTGTATCGGGCTGAATTTGTTGAATTTCATACCCCAATCCGAAACTGATGGCTGATTTTTTGGAAATCAT
>WGAP01000163.1 GCA_015494775.1 Flavobacteriales bacterium
CATAAATTTAACCCGATGACGCCCCGAAAAATTTATTGAAAAAGTGCCCTTTTCTTTGTTCGGCGAAGCCGAACAAAAAACATTTTTAATGATTTGGTTCTTTCTTTTGGGCAAGCAAAAGAAAGAACAAGAAAACAACCGCTCCCATCCCTGGCGCGATTTTCATACCACTACCTCCCACCGCCTATCACATCCCGCTCCTACCCGTTCCCCCAATAATTCCTATCTTTGTGAGTTATGGAAAACCAAGCAATCGAACCCGAAATTTGCAGCACACCGCACGCTTGTTCGGTATGCAACCACGCCGGCACCTGCGATTGGAACGGCGTCAACAAGCATACCGTTTTCGACGTGCTTCGCGATATACTCCCGGCCGACACGGACAAAATCTTCAATTTTGTGGAAGTCCGCTTCAAAAATACGCGCAAGGATTTTTACTTCACCCGCGGTCATCGCTACTATGTGGGCCAACCCGTAGCCGTCCAAGCCCAATCGGGCTACGATGTGGGCACCGTGTCGGCCACAGGCGAAACAGCCCGCCTCATCGCACGCGAAAAAGGGCTCAACCTCACCCCCGACGACCGTATGCACGTGCTCCATCCGGCCAACCAACGCGAAATCGACCGCTGGCATCAATTCCGCGCCCGCGAAGAGGAAGTCAAATTGCGCGCCCGCGAAATCATTCGCGAACTGGGCCTGACAATGAAACTCTCCGACGTGGAATATCAGGCCGACGGCTCCAAGGCCACCTTCTACTACACCGCCGACGAACGTGTGGACTTCCGCGAACTCATCAAAGTGTTGGCCAAGGAATTCTCCACCCGCATCGAAATGCGCCAAATCGGCTACCGTCAGGAAGCCGCCCGGCTGGGCGCCATCGGTTCGTGCGGACGCGAACTCTGTTGCAGCACTTGGCTTACCGATTTCCGCAGCGTCTCCACCCAGGCGGCCAAATACCAACAATTGTCGCTCAACCCGGCCAAGCTCACCGGCCAATGCGGAAAGCTCAAATGCTGCCTCAACTTCGAACTGGATTCCTACCTGGACGCCCTGACCGATTTCCCCCAACGCGACCAAATCCTTTCCACCGAAAAAGGCGACGCCCGTTCGGTCAAAATCGATGTGTTCAAAGGTTTGGTTTGGTATGCCTATGCCGACGAAGAAGAAAACGGCAAACTGTGGTATAAACTCAACCTGGAACAGGTAAATGAAATCCTGGCCCTAAACCGCGAAGGAAAAAAATCGGCACCCCTGGAATTCTATGCCGACGAACTCAAACTGGATGTGCCTGCTACCGGCAAAGTCATCGGTTCCGACGATTTGCTGGGCGACGACATCTCGCGCTTTGACAAAAAATCCAAGCGCCGGCGCAAAAAACGACGTAATAAATCCGGCCAAAAACAAAACCGGCAAGCCGGCAACCAACAGCCGCAGAACAATCAAAGGAACAAATCACGCTCGTCCAAATCCAAACGACGTTCCAAGTCCCGCAAAAATGAAAACAATCAAGGTTCCCGTCGTCCCGGTCGTGATTAGCTTGATGCTGATCCTAAGCGCTTGCCGCAAGCCGGCCAGCGAATTTACGGCCATACGTTCATTGGCCGGTAACGCCTGGCCGCGCGATAGCGTGCTTCGTTTCGACTACCGGCCCCGACAAGGCGGCAATAAGGATTTTTTTGTTTTTGTGGCCAATACCAATCATTATCCCTACGCCAATCTTTACTTGATTGTGCGAAGCACAAAAAAAGGCAAACATTTTGCCGACACCCTCGAATACGATATGACCGACGGCCGCGGACGTTGGCTGGGCGTCAAGGTGGGGAATGATTACGAAAACCTCCTGGTGTTCAAATGGAATGTACCCGTGGATACCGCCGAAACCATCCGTTTCGAACTGGAACCCGCCACACGCAACAACGAACGGCTCGAAGGCGACTCCGTCCTGCCCGGAATTTCCCGCGTGGGTATTGTGGTCAAACCGCATTTGACAAATAACCGGCAATGAATTATCTTACATCGATTTTTCATCCCTAATGTTTTCAGGATTTATGCAAAAAAAATCTCCGCAAACCGACCAAAGGCGCAAACGCAAGTTTCACAAATACACCCGCCGGCTCTGGCTTTTGTTTTTGCTGGGCTGGGGTTCTATCGTCCTGCTCTTTTGGGCGGGCGATAAGGGCCTGCTGGGCGAAATGCCCGACTTCGACCGCTTGGAAAATCCCAAATCCGATTTGGCTTCCGAAATCATTTCGGCCGACGGACAAACCATCGGTAAGTTTTTCTACCAAAACCGCACACCCGTTCATTTCCAAGACCTTCCGCCGGGATTGGTCAATGCACTCACGTCCACCGAAGACGAACGCTACTATGACCATCCGGGTATCGACCTTAAATCCACCGTACGGGCCGTCGTGTTTTTGGGACACAAAGGCGGCGGAAGTACCATTACCCAACAGCTGGCCAAACTGCTTTTCCATCACGAAGGTTCCAAAAACATTATCAAACGAATAGCCCAAAAAATCGAGGAGATGATTATCGCCGCCCGGCTCGAACGCCGCTACACCAAGGACGAAATCATCGCCATGTACATGAACACCTACGATTGGGGACATCAGGGCGTGGGCATACGTTCGGCCTCACGAATTTATTTCGGCAAAGAACCCAAAGACCTAAGCATCGACGAAGCCGCCACCTTGGTGGGTATGCTCAAAAATTCCTCGCTCTTCAATCCCATTGTCCGGCCCGAATTGGTACGCAAGCGTCGCAATGTGGTGTTCAAACAAATGTTTCGCAACGGTTATTTGACCCGAAAACAAAAAGATTCGCTCCAAGCCCTGCCGCTTGCACTTAACTATACGCCCGAATTGCACAATACGGGCATTGCCACCTATTTCCGCGAACGGGTACGTAAATTCGTAAGCCGAAAAATCAAAGATTTGCGTAAACCCAACGGTGAACCTTACAACATCTATGCCGACGGGCTCAGGATTTATACCACCATCGACTCACGCCTGCAAGTCAATGCCGAAAAGGCCGTGGCACGGCATATGAAAAACCTGCAAAAGGAATTTTTCCGCCAAGGTAAATCGAATAAAAATTTTCCATTTGTCAATCTAACCAAAGCAGAAACGAAACATCTCTTGGAATTGGCCATGAAACGCTCCGAGCGTTGGCATACCATGAAAAGCTTGGGAATACCCGAAGACAGCATTCGTCAATCCTTTTTTGTCAAAACCAAAATGCGCATTTTCTCCTGGGACGGCGACATCGATACCCTCATGACGCCCTATGACAGCATTCGTTACTATAAATCCTTCCTCCAAGCCGGACTTATGTCCATGGAACCCTCCACAGGATTTGTCAAGGCCTGGGTGGGCGGTATTAATTTCCGGCATTTCAAATACG
>WGAP01000164.1 GCA_015494775.1 Flavobacteriales bacterium
GATAAAAATCAACTCAAAACTCAAAACAAAAAACGCATAATTAACCAAACGCTGGTCTCCCCTCGGGCTCCGGCAGCCCTACGGTCTGCCTTCGCCACATTATTTTTTTATCAAAACAAATGTAAATTATTGATAATCAATTCAAAATTCAAAATTTAGAATTCATAATTAAATTAGCGCCAGGGATGGAAGCGGTATGAGCCGCCGGCGGTGCCGATGGTTTTCCGCCCGGCGGAGGCGACCTGCGGAAGCCCCACGCACGGGCGGGCGCGGGCGCGCGTGCCGCGCGCCCGCGCAAAACCACGGCATCCGCCAAGGCGAATATGAGCGGACAGCCCGGCCCCGACATCGCGCAAGCGATGTGCGGGGAGGCGCCCTAAAAATAAAAACATCCGCCGTTCGCCGTAAATTCCGTATTTTGCTTTCAAATTTTCGGATGATGTCCAACACCTTCGGACGTATTCTGCGCCTGACCACCTTCGGCGAATCGCACGGGCCGGCCCTGGGCGGTATTTTGGACGGTATGCCCGCGGGCATCCCTATCGATTTCCAAAGCATCGACCGGCAATTGGCACGGCGCCGTCCCGGACAGTCGGACCTGACCACGGCCCGCCGCGAAGCCGACCGCGTGGAATTCCTTTCGGGCATTTTCGAGGGGAAAACCTTGGGAACGCCCATTGCATTCGTTGTGCGAAATACCAATGCCCGGGCGGCGGATTATGAACACCTGAAAGCCGCTTTCCGCCCTTCGCACGCCGATTTTACCTACCGGGCCAAATACGGCCACAGGGATTGGCGCGGCGGCGGACGGGCATCGGCACGCGAAACGGTGGCCCGCATTGTGGGCGGGTCCTTGGCGGCTCATCTGATTCCGCAAGTGCGCATCCGGGCCTATGTGGATGCCGTGGGCGAGGAACGCCTGGAAAAGCCGTGGAACACATTGGATTTGGACCGCATCGACGATTTTGCCGTGCGCACACCCGATGCCGAAGCGGCCGCCCGCTTCGAGGCGCTCATCCGGCGGGTGCGCAAGGAGGGCGACACCGTGGGCGGAAGTATTTTTTGCGTGGCCGAAGGCGTTCCGGCCGGTTGGGGCGAACCGGTGTTCGACAAATTGCAAGCCCGGCTGGCGGCGGCCATGTTGTCCATCCCGGCCGCCAAGGCCTTTGAATACGGAAGCGGATTTGCCGGCACGCGTATGCGCGGTTCACAGCATAACGACCCTTTCCGGCCCGATGGCAGCACCCGGACCAATTTTTCGGGCGGCATCCAAGGCGGTATTTCCAACGGCATGCCCGTTTATTTTCGCGTGGGCTTCAAGCCCGTAGCCACCTTGATGCAACCGCAAACGAGCATTGACGAGAATGGCCGGCCGGTGTACATTCCCGGCAAAGGCCGGCACGACCCTTGTGTGCTGCCGCGCGCCGTGCCCATTGTGGAAAGCATGACGGCCCTGGTGCTGGCCGATATGTATTTGCTCCAAAAAATGCAAGCGCATGAATAAAAAATCCGGGCGGGGAATGGCCTTGCATTGGAAAATTTTGCTGGGGATGGCGGCCGGTTTGTTGGCCGGCGGATTGTTGAGTTTGGCTCCTTGGGGCAAGGATTTTTCCTACAATTGGATACAACCCTGGGGCATTATTTTCGTGCGGATGCTCAAAATGATTGCCGTGCCTTTGATTTTGGTTTCCCTGATCAAAGGTATTACGGATTTGAAAGATATTGTGCAATTCAAACGTATCGGCTTGCGCACCTTCGGCTTGTATGTTTTTACTACGGTAATGGCCATCAGCATCGGTTTGGTGGCGGTCAATACCATTAAGCCGGGTGAGCGTATCCGAAAGGCAACGGTGGAAAACCTGCTTTCGCAGTTTTCCAAGTCGGAAAAAATGCAAACGCGCGTCCAAACGGCCTTGGAACAAAAACAAAAACCGGCCCTGCAAATACTGGTGGACATGGTGCCCGACAACGTATTTGCGGCCATGAGCAACAACCGCCTGATGCTGCAAGTGATATTCTTTGCCGTACTGTTGGGTTTGGCCATTGTGCTTAGCCCGCCGCACAAGGTGCAAACGGTCAAGGATTTTTTCGATGACTTCAACGAAATTATGCTCAAAACGGTGGATATGATCATGCTCACCGCACCCTACGCCGTTTTTGCCTTGATGGCGCATTTGGTGGTGAGCACCGGCGCCGATTGGAACTTGATGACGGGTTTGCTGTGGTATGCGCTCACGGTGATCATCGGGCTGGCCCTGATGATAGGGGTTTATGCTATGCTTGTGCGCATTGGCGCCCGAAAAAATCCCTTGTGGTTTTTGCGTCAATTAAGTCCGGCGCAATTGCTGGCTTTTTCCACCAGTTCCAGTGCGGCCACTTTGCCCGTAACCATGGAAAGGGTGGAGGAACATATCGGCGTGGACAAGGAAGTGGCGGGCTTTGTATTGCCCGTGGGCGCCACGGTGAATATGGACGGAACCAGCTTGTACCAAGCGGTAGCGGCGGTGTTTATCATGCAAGTATTGTGGCCGCAGGGCTTGGGTTTGGAAAACCAGTTGACCATCGTCCTGACGGCCTTGCTGGCATCAATAGGTGCGGCGGCGGTGCCCGGGGCGGGGATGGTAATGCTGGTCATTGTTTTGGATGCCCTGGGTTTCCCTTCGGAATTGCTTACGGCGGGACTGGCATTGATTTTTGCCATCGACCGGCCCTTGGACATGTTACGCACGGTGATTAACATCACGGGCGACGCCACCGTAGCCACCATTGTGGCGCGCAGTGTGGGTAAACTGCATCCGCCAAGACCCAAAGAATGGGACGATTTCTATCCCGGCAGGCATGAATGACTTCGAAACCAAGGTTTTGGACTTGGTCCGCCGCATTCCGCGGGGACGTGTTACCACCTACGGGCATCTGGCCCGGGCGGCGGGGTCGCCTTCGGCGGCGCGGATGGTGGGCTATATTTTGAACCGTCAGAAATTCAACCCTTCGGTTCCCGCCCATCGCGTGGTCAACCGGCGGGGCGAACTGACCGGACGATGGCATTTCGAAACGCCCGATTTGATGCGCCGGCTTTTGGAAAACGAAGGTGTTCCGGTGCAGGACAACCGCATTACCGATTTTATGCAGTATCTTTGGATACCGCCAATGCCCGAAGAATGATATTGTACAGGTCCAAATTTTTGGAAGCGCATTATTTGGAGTTGCAACACATTATGCATTTGCGCTACACGGAATATGCCGCCTATATGGATGCCGAAGGCGTATATCACGAAATGCTTAATTTTTTCAGCGGCCGGATTCACAAACGGGCACGGGCCGTAATATTGGATTTGCGTACGGTGGACCAGCAGGCGGATGCAACTTTCGAAAATTGGTTTTTGCAGCACATTTTACCCAAAATCGCTTCGTTTAATGCGCGGATAATGGCATTTGTTACGACGCGAAACAAAACGGATGATATTCCCGGCAAGATCGAACTTTTTCCGCCGGCCGAAATTGAAATCATTCATGTTCCGATACCCGCCCGTGCCTTGGAGCGAGCTGCCAACAAGTTGAATTCAGACAAATGAACGGCTTGAAAAAAACATATCACCGCATCGAAAGGTGGATGGCTGCCCTGTATTACGGATTTTTGCGCATTTTGCAGGGCATACGTTTTCCGTTCTACCGGAACTTGAACCTGTACGAAGTGCTCAGGTTCTACACCATCGGATTGGTGCGGGGCTTTCTGACCATGCGCGCATCGGCCATTGCCTACAACTTTTTTATGGCCATGTTTCCGTTCCTGCTGTTTATGCTCAGTTTGATTGCCTTTATTCCCATCGACGGTTTTCAGGAGGATTTTATGCACTTTATTTTCGGTTTGATACCACCCAAATCGCAGGATATGTTCCGCCAAATCGTAACAGACTTGGCCCTGCACCGCCGCGAGAGTTTGCTGTCGTTGGGATTGTTGCTTTCCATAGTTTTTACGGCCAATGGTGTCAATGCCATGCTCACGGGTTTCGAGTCGTCGGTAAACAAAGTTTACCGCGTGCGCAGGTTTTATCGCCAATACGGCTTTGCGTTGTTGATTTCCATGCTGATATTTTTGATCATCCTTACGGCTATCGGTATGGAAATTTATTCCGAAATATGGATTTACCGCTTGCAAAAACAAGGTTTATTGGGCGATATCGGCCCTTGGATTTATTGGTCCAAACGCTTGATTTATTTTCTGGTCATTTTGTTTTTGGTATCGGTGATTTATCATTTCGGCACCGAGGAAGGACGCCAAATGCCGTTTTTTTCGCCAGGCAGTTTTTTGACTTCGGTATTTATGATTATCGGGTTTTATTTGTTCGGATTGTATATCCAAAATTTTAATCGCTATAACCAATTATATGGTTCCATCGGGGCCTTGCTCATTATTCAATTTATGTTTTACGTGTTTGCCATTATCTTGCTCATGGGGCACGAATTCAATATGAGCATTTTCAAATTGCACAGCCGCAACGGCAACGGTGCAGACCCGGATGTCTAATCCGCCCAAATCACTTTTCCCGCATAGTGCATACGAATATTGACCGTATCGGGTCTGTGATGGATATACACGTTTCCGTAACCATACACATCGCCGTCGATACGATCGAGCGGATAAAAATGCATATCGCCGCCACTGCGTTGATAGAAATAAACCCGCCGCGAACGAAAGGTTTGCCCGTAAAACGCCGGATTAACGCCGTAGAAACCCACATTCAGTTTTTCCGTTTGACCGTGCAGCCGGAAAATCGAAGTTCCGTTGGCCACAATGTTTAGTGATTGATTATGAACAAGCAGGTCGAAATCGGTAATGTTGTTTTCGCCCACCGTGGCGTTTTCGCTAATGAGTTTCAGGTGTCCGTAACGAAGGGTGTCCACCGAACTTACGGGCAAATCCGAATTGGCGATAATCACTTTGAGGTCGGGCGCATAGAGGTCGAGGCGGGCGGTGGATCCGGAATGCAGCACCAGACAATAAACATCATTGGTAACGCGCAAACTCCGGCCTTGGATTTGCAGGCGGACACGCGGCAAAACATCTTCGGAGGCCTGCAAGCGCAAGCGATAAAAAGGACTTTGGTGCAAATACGTTCTCACGGCCGGGTCAACAATCAAGGTGTCGATACGTGAAATCATCCGCTCGATACGGGCTTGCCGGGTCGAAAAACGACATTGCAAGCGGTATTTGCATCCGCCCAAACCGAGCAAAATCACCAAAAACCAAAGTCCGCGTTTCATCTTTTTCCGGTTTTTCCGAATTGGTATTCCAGACCCAGTTCCAGGGCTTCGGCACGACTGAAACTGTGCAATTTCACCCCGTAGCGCAGCCGCCAATGCCGGCCCGCAAAAAAGCGCAATCCCAACCGGCTGTATGTCCGGCTCTCGAACCGGTAGGGGTAGTACAAATAATACCCGAAACCCAAATCGATGCCGAATGATCCGAAATGAAATTCGTGTGCAGCATAAATGCCGGCCCGTTTAAAGTCGGCTATTTTTTGCAATCCTTCTTCGGGATAGGTGTAGTAAATGTAGCGGATTTGTTCGCGCAAAAAGTAGGAGACGAACAATTCGGCGGTGATGATAATCCGGTGGCGGAAGTTCAGGACACGCTCCACGCTCA